>CAZMYK010000452.1:0-4112 GCA_964570435.1 uncultured Saprospiraceae bacterium
ACTTGTACACCATCTAATAAAACTTCCACAAAAGCACCTGGATCCATTGCTCCTGCACCAACTAAGACAGTTGGACAGCCAATCACAATCGAACCACCATGTACAGTAGAGTCGCCCATCCTGGCTAGAGGGACGTTATTTACAAGGACATTTCTGACCGCGATGACCATGTCTGGCGGTCCTATGCAGACACACATAGAATTCTGCCCAGCGGCAGGCATATTGCCAATCAAACAAGGAAGTCCTGGTATCGGCGAGGTAATTGGTCCTCCAACATGTGGTATTGGAACTGGAGGTGTCTGCATTGGACAGACGTGCATGTCACCGATTCTTGCTGCGAACATAGGTTGAAAATTTTACTAAGGTAATATATGATATAAATTAGCGAACATGCAAGTCAATTTGTATTTCAAGAATAAAAAATATAAATTTATACGGCCTAAACCACCTAACCCCTGGTCTGGGCAGATCAGACCCAAAGAAATATGTTGAAAATAAAAAATCCCTATCCGGGATTTCATGACGGGATACATAGAGCGTATGACGTGGATGAAGCTTTTTTGTTTCATGGAAGAGACCAAGACATTTCCAATATCAAGCTAAGACTGCGTCAAAATAGGCTTGTAGCCCTACTTGCACCTGGGAAAACAGGTAAGACTAGCTTCCTTCGTGCTGGAGTGATGGCCAACTTTGATAAGAACTTATTTAACGGTATTAATGGACCTCGGTGGAAGAGTGTCTACTTCACTCCAGATATTGATCCTGTTCTAAGTATGGCAAGGGCAATAGTCAACCCAAAATCCTTCCTAAGTGAGAAGATAAAACCTAGCATGGAAGAAGAAGTGCTTAGGAAATTGGAAAAGAATGATTACGGGCTAATCCGTGTTGCGGAAGACATCATTGGAGACCAGACTTATAACCTACTATTGGTCGTAGACGATTTCGCGGATATGTTTACTAGAAAGACCAATGTTAAAAGAAGGGATCAGTTTATTAACCTCATTTCTAAGGCAATTAAGACATCGAATTTAGGATTCTACTGCATCATTTCTATGAATCTCGAGGACCTTTCTAACAAGGAGTTGAAAGAGTATGAAGACCTGTATAAGAGCATAATGAAGGGCAACTATCAATTGCGTCTCCTCGACCAGATGGGTCTTAAGGATGCAATAGAAATACCTGCTAAAATAGAGAAGTCAGAAGTAGAGGAGCAACTAAGTCTCCAGCTGATAGAGGAGCTTATTTCTGACGGCGACCAGCTTAGGAAGCTTCAAATTTATATGTCTAAGACATGGTTTGAATGGAAGAAAAGCCACAAGAATAAGTTTATTGATGTGAACCACTTTTTAAAGGCTACGGGACAACGACAGAAGGTGGGACTGAGCAAAGGGAGAAAGGGCAAGTCATCCAAGATTAAGATCAAGGGAGAGGACGATTCAAATTACAATCCCCTAAAGAGTGGTAATATATCTTCGGGAAATATCGTAGAAGAGTATGAAGCCTTGTCTACCAGTAAAAAGGAAACAACTAACAGGATACTTCAAGTTTTACTTAAGCGAAATGAATACAATTCGCTTTCAAGTGGAGAAAAAGCAATCGCTGATCTTGCGGAGATTGTTAACATTCCCGAAAATGATCTTATTAAGTTAGTCAATGAGGTGCCTGCAGTGCTTAGCATCGAAAGAAAGCAGGTTGTCATTACTGATGTAGAAGGTTTTTCAGAATGGTCTGAGGCCATGGAATTTGTTGAGACGGAGGAAGAAGCTATTGAGAATTACAAGTTGATGGCAGATGCTTCGATTCTGCATTACATAGAAGGAATAGATATTGATTCAGTGTTTACAAAGGAGCAATATGAAAAAGTCAAACTGTGGTATGATGATTTTCTACCTACCGAGGCTTGGGCAATGCTTTATCACAAGCAATATGAGTTAGCAATAGACTTCATTGAAAAGCTTGAATCAGTCTTCGGCCCTGTAAGTAAGCCTGCAGCTAAGGCCGGTTCAAAGGCAAAAAAGGCTTCCCTAAAGATCGGGAAGTCTAGTAAGAAATTAACTCTGAAAAAGAAGGAGGATCCACAAGAAGAGATCACAGAGGTGCAGAATGAAGTAGAAGCTCCAAAACCGATTAAGAAAAAAATTATCAAACCTAGTGGAAGCTCGACTAAGAAGATTGTTTTCAAGGGTAAGGGTGATAGTGGTGGTGATCTTGGTAAGAAGAAAATCGTGATAAAGAAAAAGTAGTAATTAAAAATGCCTAGATTAGGGCTCATACAATTGTTCATAAAAAGTAAAAGCAAAAACCAATAAGATGGGAGACAAGGCTAAAAAGTCCCAGAAACTTAAGCTTGAGAATACTGGTACTTCGAAGGAGCACTGGGATGATACTTTTAGGCTGATGTCCTGGTGGGATACGGACCGTGTTAAAGATGCAAAGGTAATGGTTGTGGGTGCAGGAGCTCTTGGAAATGAGGTGCTTAAGAATCTAGCTTTGATGAATGTAGGTTCCATTTTCATAGTGGATTTCGATACGATCGAATACGCCAATCTCTGTAGGTCTGTCCTTTTTAGACCTGAAGATATCAAGCAAAATAAGTTCAAGTGTGAAATTGCGGGTGAGCGGATAAAAGAGATAAATCCGAACCTTAAAGTGCAAACGGTCAATGGAGACATTATGGTCGATGTAGGGCTTGGAGTGATGAGAAGAATGGATGTGATTATTGGTTGTCTTGATAATAGAATTGCGCGCTTGTTTATCAATAGATACGCATTCAAGGTGGGTAAGGTGTGGATTGACGGTGCTATTGAAAATCTATCTGGTCAGCTTAACGTCTACAAAAAAGGAGTAAGTTGTTATGAAAGTTCATTGACAGCTGTTGACTGGGAAAATATCCGCTTCAAAATGGGTTGTGCAGATATAGCTCAACGGAACTCCACCCAAGGTAGGGTTCCGACGACTCCAATTTCATCCTCCATTATTGCAGCCATGCAGGTCCAAGAAGCCATCAAGGTGATTCACGGAAATGAAAAACAATCCATGGCCGGAGAACAATTCAAGTATGATGGGATGAATAACTGGATAATTCAATTCAAATCGGAGCCGGTCAAAGAAGATACCGAAAGTTCATACACAATTCCTGAAGAGGAGCTGATTCAAGCCAAAGAGCTAAGAAGTGATATGAAGATAATTGACTGTCTCAATTGGCTAGAAAAGCACTTTGATGATAAAGAGATCGGTATTCAATTAAACTACAAAGTAATATTGGAAATTGCATCAATGAAGTCTGAGATTTCACATGAAATAATAATACCTGAGCCTCATTTTTCAGATACGATGCAAACACAATATCAAGAGGAACCGGGCGAACCTATAGGGATTACAAAGTATTTGGATACTATCAATACAGATTTTCCCAACCTTGATATGACCTTGAAGGAAGTGGGCATTCCTCCACTACAAATCCTTACTGTTGAAACAAGTGAGGACATTTATTTTGTAGAATTAACAGGAGATGAGTCATTTTTAGATTTTAAATAATATATTTAGCGAAAACCATATTTAAGCATACAAAACCAATATAATTATGTCTAACTCGGAAGTAATGGGTATAGTCGTTAGGGTGATGCCTAGCGGAGATGAATTAGAAGTGGAATTACCGATCTATTCGACTGGTAAGGAAATAAAAGAAGAATTATTAGCAGCAGAGGTGGCTCCACGAGTAGACCCTGAAGGCAATCCATACGTTTATGATCTCATTTTCAAGAGAAAGAATGTATCTATTGGAGATAGCAAGACACTCTTTGATCTCCAGATACAAGAAGGTGATACACTTTATCTAGCTCCTAGGCTAGTTCCAGGCAGCAAATAGAGATCAACTCACTATTGCTTTAATTCATTTTTTACGTTAATTTAAGGGACATGTCCAATAAACCTAAATATGACTTTAAGTCTGATTTTTTCAAGAAAAATCCTTTTTATAAGAGGCTTGCGAAAGATCACTTATCATTGTTCGAGATAGACAGTGATGTAATTAAATGGGAAGTGGTGAATACTAGAGGAGGTATGAAAATTCCTTGTGAGTATCACTTCCACTTCTACCTGAAAAGTGTTAT
>CAZMYK010000453.1:0-4093 GCA_964570435.1 uncultured Saprospiraceae bacterium
GCAAAACCCGAAAATATCGCCCCAGCTACAAAGTAGGGAGGGAAGATTGTCGTATGCCATCCTGGTATGACTGAAGTTGCGAAGTCAAAACTCACAATCGTGTGAACAGAAAGTACTAGTGGAGTTGCAATTCCTGCAAGAATAAGAGAAAGTGACTCCCATCTCTGCCAGTGCTTAGCCGAACCAGTCCATCCGAACGAAAGTGTATTGTATATTTTTTTTCTGAATCCCTTAGCCCTATCTCTCACCGTTGCAAAATCTGGAACCAAACCTGTGTACCAGAATAATAATGAAACTGTGAAGTAGGTAGATATCGCGAATAAATCCCAAAGTAAGGGAGAATCAAAGTTAGGCCAAAGAGGTCCCCTAGTGTTAGGGTATGGGAAGAAGTAGAAAACTACCCATGCTCTTCCTACGTGGATTCCTGGAAATAGTGCAGCACAGATTACCGCGAATATGGTCATCGCTTCTGCAGCCCTGTTCACACCAGTCCTCCATTTCTGTCTAAATAGTAGAAGGATGGCCGATATTAGGGTACCCGCGTGACCGATACCGATCCACCAAACAAAGTTCGTAATATCCCAGCCCCAGCCAATGGTTCTGTTAAGATTCCAGGTACCGATTCCATGCCACACAGTCCATGTGATACAGAAAAGACCGAATGCTAGTACACTAATGGATACAACGAAAGCTGCTACCCACGCTGGACCAGGGACTTTCTCTGTAGGAGAAACCAAGTCTTCCGTAATATCGTGGTACGACTTATGACCGGTGATTAATGGTTCTCGAATTTGCGAAACTACTGAACTCATACGTTACTTTTTATGCGTCTAAGGATTCATCTCTGTTGTGAACTTTCATTGTGTAGTTCACTGATGATCTTACGTTAACTTCTTCTAAAACAATATAATTCAATGGCGAATCAAGCTTTTTACTCAATTCTCCTTTCTCATTATTCATATCCCCAAAAGTGATTGCTCCTGTTGGACATGACGTCTGACAAGCAGTCTTCACATCACTATCTACAAGTCTTCTACCTTCCTGCTTTGCAGTTAATTTACCTTCCTGAATTCGTTGAACACAGAAAGAGCACTTTTCGATCACCCCTCTAGACCTTACAGTGACATCAGGATTCAATACCATTCTAGTAAGGTTGTCAGAACCATAAGGATCATCTTCACCGTTAAGCGATGGTTGGTTGGCAGGGAAAATGTCTGCGGTTGTATAATCAAGCCAGTTGAACCTCCTGACCTTATAAGGGCAGTTATTGGCACAATACCTTGTTCCAACACATCTGTTGTAAGCCATCTGATTCAAGCCCTCAGAACTGTGGTTAGTTGCATTCACCGGACATACATTCTCACATGGAGCATTATCGCAGTGCTGGCACATCATCGGTTGATATACAGCATTAGGATTCTCTAGATCCCCATAGAAGTACCTATCGATTCTCAACCATGTCATTTCATGGTGCCTAGTCACCTCCTTCTTTCCTACAACAGGAACGTTGTTCTCCGCCATACAGGCTACAGTACAAGCTCCACAACCAATACATGCATTAAGATCTACATGCATCCCCCAGTGGTGACCTCTCTCATACTTAGCATCATGGCCAGAGTATATTTGCTCACTATTCAAGTGTTGCGCGTGGTGTCGCTTTTTATCAAGCTCCTTAATATTTGCAGCTAGATCGTCAACGTGGGCATTGTAGATAATCGAACGATCAGTCAAGGATCCTTGGTAACCAGTAATACTTGAACCATACGCAAAAGCTACAGTTGCAGCTTCATCAGCATTAATCGTCTCGCCTGTTTTAGCATCTTCAGCTGTTACACCCATAGTGTGGTGGTACTGCACACAAGAAAAGTGATCTTCTTCTCCGACCTTTCCAGAAACAGCAACATCCGTAGCGTAGTAAGAAGGATAATCCTCCATTATACCTACTGCATCATTTATCTTGATCCCCACATCTGTCCCACACTTTCCTGCAGCAGTTCTACCATATCCCAGCGCTAAGGCTACTGTGCCAGGCATCTGACCAAACTGTTGGATTACAGGTACTGTATGTTCTACCCCATTCACTGTCAAAGTGGCTAGGTCGCCATCCTTAAGGTCATTTAAGCCTACCATCTTCTTCACGCCGTCAAAGGCGACTGGTACGGCGAGGTAGTTCCCCCATGACGTCCTTGTAATTGGGCTTGGCATTTCCATTAACCATGGATTGCTTGCAAACTGACCAACTCCTAAGTTGACAGTCTCAAAAAACGAGATTTCCATGTCACTGCCAGAAGGCTTGCTGATTCCGCTACTTGCCGCACCTGCGTCGCCAGCGAAAGTAACCGCCTCACCTGCTCCTTCAATTGTAAGCACGCCATCCGCAAGTAGGTTGTCCCTAAATGCATCAAAACCAAGAAACTTTGTCTGAGATCCGAAGACGCCTGCCTCCCAATTTTTTACAACATAGTCCATATATGGTTGATCAGAAGTAGAATCGTAATTCGGGCTGTCTGCCCACAAAAGTATGGAAGCTTCCGCTTGTCTTGTATCAAATATTGGAGAAATTGTAGGTTGTACGGTAGTAATCATGCCCTTCTTCGCTTCTACATCTCCCCAACTTTCTAGGATGTGGTTGACAGGAGCTAAGTATTGGCACTGGGCTGAAGTTTCGTTGTGGTCATAAGAAAGTGCAATTCGAGTAGCTACCTTTGAAAGGGCATCTTGAAATTGTCCCTTTGCTGGCGCATCATAAACTGGATTAGCCTGATTCACAATGATGGCATCAACCGAACCTGACTTCATTTCTCTCAGTAATTCGGCAAAGTCCTTATCGTTTCCTTGTCTTTGCAATGAAGCATGGGCAAAAGAAACTGTAGTACCAATGTTACCTAGGGCATCATTGATGGCATTAACTAGTGTCTGCTCAGCAACGTTGTTGGTGCCACAAAGAACAAGTGACTTCCCTCTCGCTGCTTTTAATTCTTCTGCTACCTTGGTAATTGCAGTCTGTGCCTTTGCATTCAATCCTGATACTTTGCCCCCACTCCCTGTGACAGCATTGTATAGGGCTAAAATAGCAACCCCCTGTTCGGAAGGCTTCACCAAGATTCGATTATCCGCATTAGATCCAGAAAGTGACATCCTACTTTCGACCTGGATGTGTCTAGACATCTTCGGATTCTTTGGATCTACTTTTCTCTTCTTGCTATATCCTACTGCATATTCCACAGGCGATATCCAAGTTCCTAAAAAGTCAGCATCGAAACTGACAATAACATCCGCTTGGTCGAACTTGTAATCAGGGATCACTCGCTGTCCGAATGATTGCTCATTAGCATCCAAATGCGCAGAGCTTGAAAGCGGATCGTAGGTCACTACCTTAGTGCCTGGAAACTTAGCTGTAAATTCAGCAATTGCTGCCTTGGCACTTGGGCTCAATATGGTATTAGTTAATATTCTAATGTTAGAAGAAGCGGCAAGCTTAGACATTACAGCAGCATCTATTTCTTCCCAAGAAGCTTCTGCTCCATCTATGCTAGGTGTTCTAAGACGGTTAAGGTCATAGAGGTCTAGAACCATGGCCTGGGCTCTTGCTGATGTTCCACCTTGCGTGATTGGAGAAAGGCTGTTGCCTTCTACTTTGATTGGCCTACCCTCTCTCGTTTTCACAAGGACTGAGCAAAAATCTCCACCCTTCACATAACTCGTTGCATAGTAGTTAGCAACACCAGGAACGATTTCGTCTGGCTTGATAACATAAGGTATAGCTCTTTTGACAGGAACTTCACAGCTTGCAGCTATTGTAGCTGCTCCAATTCCGAAACCTAGGTACTTCAAGAAGTCCCTCCTTGTGCTCTCTAAGTTACTAGCCTCAGGATTAGCTCCCATTGTTTCTAGGAGGTTCTCACCTGCAAATTCTTGTGATGCAGCTTTTATAAATTCGGGATCCTGTGTAAGGTCTTTTTCACCTATCCATATTCCCTGATTATCTTGCTTCATTTAGCTAAATATTTATATTGAGTTAAACTCTATTTTTCTATTAATAATGGCACTTCTGACATTCAAGACCTCCGATGTCCTCAACAGTCACCTTAGC
>CAZMYK010000454.1:0-4090 GCA_964570435.1 uncultured Saprospiraceae bacterium
AAGAGTTAATTCACAATCCCTAATATTGGCTTTTAGTTCATCTACACGACCCACTTCCAGAATACCGCTGTCTGCATTTATGGTCAATCTTCCTCGTAGATCACCAATACTATGATTAGCCATTCCAGAGGAGAGTTCCAAGTTTGATTCCTTGGGAATCGTGACCTTAGAAATTATCCTAATTCCTTTGGCTCGATAGGACCTTCCATTTTCCAACGTGAAGCGATTAACGTTCTTCTTTATTTTCGAATTTCTAGATGTAATTTTCTGAAAATTAAGATTGCCATCTACAGAAACTGGACCTCCCACTTCCTTTGACAAGGTACTTTTCAGGCCTTCCATTAACTCAGTGGCTTCGGACTTATAGCGATCGTCAGGTATAATAGTCACTTTAACTTCTTGCTCAATTGTGTTTTTGTTATGAGTCAGAATTTCAAATTCATCTATTTCAATACTTGGTACATCATCATTTTGACCAGTAACGATCAAAAAACGCTTGCCGTCCATATACGATGATATCCTCCCGTGCACCTCAAAAGTAAAGCTTCTAGGGCTAATGGCGAGCACATCAACTTGGCCACCCACTTCTATGCTTGCAGTAAAGGTCTTTTCTAATTTCTGCCCATTCATTGCGAAGCCTAGACAAAGTAGGACGGCGATAATTCTATATTTCAAGGGTAAACTTTGAGCTTTCCTTATTGTATTTTTTTTCATAATAATCTATTGTTTCGATTTCTTGCTGAATCTTATCCAGCAATTCAATCTTTGTTTTGTAAAAATCAATGATTTGTAGTCCTAGACCCTTGTTGTAGCCACCATTCTGGGCGTCTTCCAGGTATTTTTCATACTGCTGATCCAAGAATTTCAATTGTCCTAGTAAGAGGTCGAAGTCAGCTTTCTTAGAAACCGGTATCATAGCTTGAGAGATCACCTTTGTTTTCAATTCAAGCTGAGACGTAAACACTTCGTTCTGGATTCCATAAGAAGCTAGCAAGGCTTCGGCACTTTTCTGCTTGGGCCACAAAAATTGGTAAGCAAGGAGTCCAATGAAAAGAACTGCAGCTACAGCCAGGAGCCTTCTTAAGGTCAAAAGCATGGACTTGTTCTTCTTTTTCAACATGGAGTTTTCAATCGACAACCAGATCTCCGGATTAATCTGCTCGTCGTCCATTCTCTCCTTGTTGTTTTTTAAGTACTCTTCAAATGAATTCATCTCGGTCTAATTAATTTTAAATTTCTCTAACTTTTTCCTCAGTAACTTGAGTGCATATTGGTATTGACTCTTAGAGTTAGAAAGCGATATATCTAGCATTTCAGCTATTTCTCTATGTTTGTAATTTTCCATTAGGAAGAGTGTGAAAACTTCCCGACAGCCATCTGGCAATTCAACGATTGCCGCTTTAATCTTATTCATCGAAACCCGCTCAAACCACTGCTCTTCATCTTGGCTTTCTACCACTTCGACCTGTTCAAGTCCGACGAAGGATCTGTTTTTCTTTACAGCGCTAAGACTTCGGTTTACAACAATGCGTTTCAACCATGAATAGTAGCGCTTAGGTTCTTCTAGGCTCGATATTTTCTCGAACGACTTCATGTATGACTCTTGTAAGATGTCCTCAGACTCGGAGCGATCCTTGGTAATCCGGTAGCTCAGTGTCATCATCGCTTTCGCTGAATTATTGTAAAGAGTCTTCATAGCCAGCATATCTTTTCTCTTGACCCTATCTACTAATTCTACAATGTCAAATTCCATCATCGGTGACTAATTCGACTTGGTGAAAAGATGGCCCATTTATAAATTGCTTTTGTTTGTCTCAAAATCAGTTACTTGCCTTGTTTGCTATTAGGAGATCAAAGTATTCAAAAAGACGTAAACAAAAGTTAGAAACCTTCATTCTGCTCGGAATTTCAAACTAAGGATTAGAACTGAAGGTTATCAATGCATCGCATGAAAGCCAGCATGTCCGGGATATACGTTACTGCTTTTAGGATTAAGACAGACAATTACGTAGGGTCTAGGAAGATACTTATATCAACGCGAAGTAGGTTCAGCCTTGCACTGCACGATCTTCCTTTTTTGTGCTATACGAGACTCTATTGAGAGCATAGAATTACCTAGGATGGTGTGATATAGGACACCTAGGCTACATACTTAAATATCTCCTCCTAAATATGAAAAACTACAACGAAGGTTGACATATGTCAACGTTTGAGAACTTAATCTAGTAGATCTTCACCCTTAAAAAGTATGAAGCCTGCCATCCTTGCCTTTAGTCTACTATTTAATACAGTTGCTAGCGCTCAAATTGTACGCTATCTGGGTGATTTGAATCCCGGTGAAAAATCTTCAGTGTTCTCAGAAGACCTTGCAGCGCTGTATTTCGAAGATCAACTCTACTTTACGGCGGAGGTTGATACCTTGGGGAATGAACTCTTATTAATTAAGGACATCAATCCTGGTCCTGCAAATTCATCACCTAGAAACTTTTTTGAAGTCAATGGCAAGTTCCTTTTCCAAGCCAATGATGGGACACATGGATACGAATGGTGGACTAGCGATGGCACGCCTGAAGGTACTGAACTCCTCCTTGATATTTACGAAGGCGCTGAAAATGGTGTTTTTGAAAACCCATCATACCCTGACTCTTGGTTTAAGGTATTCAAGGGTCAGCTGTACTTCACTGCCAGGGCTCAATCTTCAGACTATGAACTGTGGGTAACAGACGGGACAGCAGAAGGGACATTTCAACTCAAAAACCTGGCGCAGGAGACCACTTCATTCAATAATTCAAGTTTTCCTCATGACTACGTGGAGTTAGGAGACCGACTATATTTTTCATGTCGAGAAGGGTTCTATAAAACAGATGGCACAACAGATGGTACGCAACTCATATTAAGGGATGATAATCTAAATGACAACATTTTTGAGCCGACCAACCTGGTTTCCGACGGGTCGAAAATATACATGTTTACCAGTTCAGGTTTGTGGACTAGCGATGGTAGTACTTCCGGAACCCAATTTATAAAAGGCACCGGAGGAGGAGAATTTAACTGGTTTGGCCCAAGAATTAGAATCCTCAATGGTGTGGCGTTATTTGCTGGAAGTGACACCGAAAATGGCAATGAACTCTGGACCTCTGATGGAACATCGGAGGGTACCAATATCTTGCTAGACCTGTGGCCTGGGACAGGAGGCTACTCACCTCAAAATACGGTCATTTATCAAAATACATACTACTTCAAGGGCAACAACGGCAGTTCAGGTTTAGAGCTCTTCAAATCAGATGGAAGTGCTGAAGGGACGACCTTGGTCAAGGACATAAAGTCTGGAACAAACGGATCTTTATTCCTGCCATCCCATATTGAGGCTGATGATAATTTTCTTTATATGAGAGCTGGTAAAAGTGCTTTTTCACTAGCCTTATGGCAATCCGACGGAAGCGAAAGTGGAACTCAAGCGGTCAGTCTTCCTAATGATGCAGAGAGACCCATATCCTTTTATCTTTATGATGATAAGGTCTTCTTTTTTGCTCAATCAAATGCAGGCTTTGAGCCCTATATTTATGATCCTTTCGGAGCTCCTCGGGACGAAGACATGGATGGCTATGACGAATTGACAGATTGTGATGATGGTAATCCTGAGGTAAACCCAGGAGCGGAGGAAATCCCTAATAATGAGGTGGATGAAAACTGCGATGGCGATCTAGGAAGTTCAAGCAGCAAAGATTTCCATAATATCGCAATCCAATTATTGCCTAATCCTAGTCACGGGATCATCCAGGTAAAATCCAATGCTCCAAGTTCTTTCAAAGTAGAAATTAAAGACATTTCAGGAAACACCATCTTTGCTGCCCAAAACCCAAAGTCGATTGATCTTAGCGCAAGACCAAGCGGACTTTATTTTGCTCTGATTATCGACAAAGACTCAGGATCATCCGAAATCCAAAAGATTGTCAAGATCGGTCATTGACTTCATAATTAGGAATGAAAACGAAGGACAT
Source organism: uncultured Saprospiraceae bacterium (assembly GCA_964570435.1). GTDB lineage: Bacteria > Bacteroidota > Bacteroidia > Chitinophagales > Saprospiraceae > Portibacter. Next base: position 4,002 of record CAZMYK010000454.1, read on the forward strand.
AGCGACCATCAAACGCAACGAAGACCTCGTAATAACAAGCACATACTACACTCGTAGTTTCTCAATCTTCATCGGAATTGCATTGGTCC
>CAZMYK010000455.1:0-4079 GCA_964570435.1 uncultured Saprospiraceae bacterium
TGGTATCCTTTTTCCTGCCTATGACAATCAAGAACTGATCTACAAGGATATGTTAAGTAAGCTTGATGCTGCTGCCAGTGGCATCGGTTCTGGGCCAGATGAAGTGGGCAGTGCTGACTTGTTCTACAATGGAGACTTTGCAAAATGGAAGAAGCTAGCCAATTCCCTAATGTTAAGATTCGCAATGAGAATTTCGAATGTTGATCCTGGAACGGCTAAGACCTATGTTGAAAAAGCTATCGCGGGAGGTGTGATGACTGACAAGACAGATAATGCTTTCTTAAGAATGGCATCAGGGCCTGACCAATGGACGAATCAAAATGGACTTTCTAGAGCACTTATTCCAGATGATTGGGGTGCCAACCATATGCTTAGTAAGACCATCGTGGATATGCTACAAGGTAGCAACGATCCGAGATTGTCTATATATGGAGTTATTGGATTGTGGGGAGGCCCTTACAATACTAATCCAGAAGATCAGATTGGCATGCCTAACGGATTTACGGATGAGACCATTAGAGACTTTGTGGGCACAACTGAGTCGGTAGATAGAGAGACCACCTTCTCGCGGATTAATCCACTACTTCTTGACGTTGACGATCCATACTTATTGATTAATCATTCTGAAGTTGAGTTCCTCTTAGCGGAGGCAGCATTAAAAGGATGGAACTCTGGAAGTGCAGAAGATCACTACAATGCTGGCGTTAAATCTGCAATGCAGATGTGGACCATTTTTGATGAGTCATTCGAAGTTTCAGATGCACAAGTTGATGAGTACTTAGCAGCTAATCCTTTCGATGGATCGGAAAAAATGATTGGTGATCAGATGTATCTTTCCACCTTTCTGAACTGGTATGAGACTTATTCTCACTACAGAAGAACAGGATTCCCTGAGTTAACTCCTATTGATTTCATTGGAAATGTTTCGAATGGTCAGGTCTTCAGAAGAATTCAATACTATACCCAAGAGGTGGCGAATAATCCTAACCTTCAGACAGGAGGAACCTTGCCAGATGACGTGATGACGAGAATATGGTGGGATGTAAATTAAGATTTTAGCAAGAGTTGATTTTTTATCAACTTCGTTTTATTGCGAATTACTTTGAAATAGAATTCTTAAAAAGTTACAGAGTTTTTTCATATAATTAAGCAGCGTTTAGAGGCGATATTGCTTTAGCAATATCGCTTCTTTTATTTACTTTTAATTATGGTGAATTTCTACATGAAAGTCCACAAGTTTTTTTTCCTAGTGCTGCTTTCATTTTTTCTTTCTTGCAACTCTGAGCAGCCTTCCTCCTCCGAGGATGGTGGACAAGTAGCTCAATCAAGCAGCTTCGAGCTGCTCGATTCTAATTCTACAGGAGTCACTTTTCGAAACAATGTGCAAGACAATAATGACTTTAATATTTTAACCTATCGAAACTTCTACAATGGGGGCGGTGTCGCAATTGGCGATATCAATAATGATGACCTTCCCGACTTGTATTTTACTTCTAACATGGAAGGCAATCAACTTTACCTGAACAAGGGTGACTTCAAGTTCGAAAATATCACTTCAAGCGCTCAAGTTGCAGGCAGCAAGTCATGGTGCACAGGAGTGGCGATGGCCGATGTAAATGGCGATGGCTTGCTCGATATTTATGTAAGCAATTCAGGAGATATTGCAGGAGATAATAAACAGAATGAGCTCTTCATTAACAATGGAGATTTGACATTTACAGAGAAAGCTGTGGCCTATGGTTTAGACAATAGGGGATTTTCAACCCAGGCATCATTCTTTGACTATGACCAAGATGGTGACCTCGACTGCTACCTGCTAAACAATAGCTTCAAGGATCCCAAGAAAATCGAGTTGTATCGCAGCATGAGGGATATTCCAGATGACCTAGGTGGCGATAAGTTGCTGCGTAATGATGGTGAAAAATTTGTCGATGTAAGTGCTGAGGCGGGGATCTATTCTAGTGTTATTGGATTTGGTCTAGGAGCCTGTGTTGGAGATGTGAATGGAGATATGTTAGCAGACATTTATGTGAGCAATGACTTTTGGGAACGTGACTACCTCTACATCAATGAAGGTAATGGTAAGTTTTCTGAGGACTTGATCGAAAGGATAAACTTCTGCCCGATCTCAAGCATGGGAGGTGACATTGCTGATCTCAACAACGATGGCCACCCCGATATCTTGTCAACGGATATGCTGGCAGGAGATAACTACCGGCTGAAAGCTATGTCAGCTTTCGATCCATACCACCTAGAAGACTTAAAATATCGGGCGAATTATCATTACCAGATTGGGCAGAACTGCTTGCAGTTAAATGATGGCAATGGATCCTTCCAAGAAATAGCGATGCTCTCGGGAGTTGCCGCTACTGATTGGAGTTGGGGTGCCTTGGCGTTTGACTTCGACAATGATGGCAACAAGGACATCTTCGTTAGTAATGGCATTCAAAGAGACCTAATGTATATGGACTTTCGCGACTTTATGCAAGACCAAGGGATGTATACGAAGATGTCGAAGGAAGAGCAAATTGACTTTGTGAAGTTGATCAATCAAATGCCGTCCCATCCGCTAGCCAACTATGCCTTTACTAATCAAAAGAATTTGGGATTTAGAAACGAGGCAAAAGACCTAGGCCTTGACCAAGTGAGCTTTAGTAATGGCTCGGCATATGGCGACTTAGACAACGATGGTGACATGGATTTAGTAGTGAATAATAGCAATATGCCTGCATTTATCTATGAAAATAAGGCGGAGCAAACGTCTAATCGATTTTTAAAATTGGACTTTGAAGGGACTAAAAAGAACCCCTTTGGAATAGGAAGCAAGGTGACGATACATGTCGGCGGAGGTATCCAATCACTCCAGAATTTTAATACGAGAGGTTTTCAAAGTAGTGTAGAGCCCAACTTAGTTTTTGGACTGGCTGATGATCCCACAATTGATTCACTAGTTGTCATTTGGCCCGACTTAAGAAAGCAGGTCATGTATGATGTGGAAGTTAATCAAACATTGACATTAAGGCACAGTGATGCAAAAGATGTCTACACCGCCAACCCAAAATCATCGGCAAGCTTCAAAGAAGTAGGCGCATCCAAGTTGAAAGGTAACACCTTGCATAAGGAGAATCTGTACAACGATTTTGATCATGAGCTTCTTCTAATTAATATGCTCTCACAGGAAACTCCAAGATTAGTGAGGGGCGATGTAAACAATGATGGACTTGAAGATTTCGTAGTCCTAGGCGCAAAAAATGACGAGGATAAGTTATTTCTTCAGACGAGTTCAGGTGCGTTTTCACAAAAAGCAGTTCCTCATTTTAAAGGAACTTCAGAATTCGAGAGTGGCTCGGGAGCCCTCTACGATGGAGATGGAGATGGAGACTTGGACCTCATGTTGGGTGCTGGTGGAAATGAATACCAAGATGGTGGTAAGTATTTTATCTTGAGGTACTTCGTAAATGATGGAAGGGGAAATTTTGTAGTCGACAATAGCAATATTCCACAGATCATAGGTAACTTCTCATGTATTGAGGCTAGTGACTTCGATGGAGATGGAGATATGGATCTTTTTTTGGGTGCTAGAGTGGTGCCTGGAAATTATGGTTTGCCGCCTAGAAGTTATCTCCTAGAAAATGACAATGGCACGTGGAAGGAAGCAACATCGGAAGCCCTAGCTGGGGCGGGCATGGTCACTGATGCTGCATGGTCTGACTTGGATGGAGATGGCGATGAGGACCTCGTTGTCGTTGGTGATTGGATGGAAGTGCAGGTCTTTCTCAACCAAAAGGGGATATTCTCTAACCCGATAAAGATTGAAAACAGCAGCGGATGGTGGAACAGAATCGAGCCTGCAGATTTGGATGGAGATGGAGACCTAGACTTTGTCCTAGGAAATCGAGGGACCAATACGAAATTCACTGCCAGTCCAGAAAGACCTTTGTCCATGCACGTCAATGATTTTGATACCAATGGTAAGTCTGAATTCGTGATCAACTGGTACCCACCTCTTGATGAGAAAGCCTACCCATTTGCTTCCAAAACTGATTTGACCGCCCAGATTCCCTCTTTGAAGAAGCAAA
>CAZMYK010000456.1:0-4078 GCA_964570435.1 uncultured Saprospiraceae bacterium
AGTGTCACCAGGGCTAAGTGCATCAATTTTGAGCGGTAAGTCTTCTTTTTCAAACCTACATTGATCCAAAAGATCGTCAATCATTCCCTGGAGACCCATTTCACGGCCATCATCAGGAGAATAAATTCGTGCGATTCCGTAGTCGTGCAGTTCTGCGATTTCAGATGGTAGAATTGTACCCCCACCACCGCCAAAGATCTTTATCTCTTCGGATCCTCTTTCCTTCAGCAAGTCAAAAACATACTTGAAATATTCCATGTGACCACCTTGGTAGGAGGTAAGGGCTATGGCTTGGACATCTTCCTGGATGGCAGCATCTACGATTTCCTTAACCGATCTATTGTGACCAAGGTGGATAACTTCAGCCCCGGATTTCTGAAGAATCCTTCTCATGATATTTATCGCGACATCATGGCCATCGAAAAGGGAACCGGCTGTAAGGATTCGAATCTTCATATCTGGTGATCTTCATTTACAAGGTTATAGATTGCACGGAAGATGTCTTCCTTGCTTGGCTTTGAAGTAAAATCTCCATCATTTCCATAGGCGGGCCTATGAGCCTTAGCTGAAAGTGTAATCGGTGCTGCATCCAAGTGGAAGTAGGCCTTTTGTTTTTCTAGAACTTCTTGCATCATATAGGCAGTAGCTCCACCTGGCACGTCCTCATCTATAAAAATCACTCGACTTGTCTTCTTAATCGAAGCAAGGATTCGGTGTTCAAGGTCAAATGGCAAGAGACTTTGAACATCGATCAACTCTGCTGATATGCCAAAGTCCTTAAGTTTCTTGCAAGCTTCATTAGCAAGATGTAATGTGGAACCGTAGCTCACTACCGTCACATCCTTGCCCTCAAGGACTACTTCAGGGATTCCGAGGGGTACTGTAAAGGTGCCCAGATTGGAAGGCATTTTTTCCTTCTTGCGATAGCCATTTAGACACTCTACTACGATTGCAGGATCTTCTGCTGCCATTAGGGTATTGTACATTCCAGCTGCCTGCGTCATGTTTCTGGGAACAAGAAGGTGCATTCCCCTCATCGAATGAATAAGCATGCCCATAGGTGAACCAGAATGCCAGATACCTTCTAGTCGGTGTCCACGGGTTCTAATAATTGCTGGTGCGATCTGGCGTCCGTTAGACCTGTAGTGCAGTGTAGCTAAGTCGTCAGATAGGGGTGAAAAAGCGTATGCCAGGTAGTCCAAGTATTGTATTTCTGCTATGGGTCGTAAGCCCCGCATTGCCATGCCTATTCCCTGCCCGACAATAGTCCACTCTCTAATTCCTGTATCGAAAACTCTGCTCTCACCATACTTTTCTTGCAAACCTGCAAAGGCTTGGTTTACATCACCAATCTTGCCCACATCCTCTCCGAAGGCATAAACCCTTGGGTCCCTTTTAAGCAATTGATCAAAGTAGGCATTGAGCACCTGAAAAGCATTTACCATAGGCGCATCATCCTCGTACTCCACAGCTTCCCATGCCACATTCAATGCACTCTTTGTGCCTGAAAGCATCAACTTAGTATTGTAAAGTTCTTTTAGGCCTTGTCTATGAAGGTCGATCCAAGATCGAAGATTCAAGACCTCGATGTCCTCATGTAAAAAGTGAAAGAGGATGGATTCTGCCAGACCTAGCAACTCTGAGCGATCTATTATATTTTGTTTCTCAAGCATGGCAAGAGCCTCCTCTAGGGCAATCTTACCAGGTGCCATCTGCTTTATTTCTGTTAGAATTTCTATTAGTTCCGCCCTCCTTTCTTTAAGCGGTCCTGCTAACATATTCCAAGCCTCGTCCCGTCCCGCTCGTACTTCTTGCTTGCATTTTTTTTCTACAGCTGTGAGCTCTGCTTGATCGATACCTCTTTCATTAATCAGCCAATCCCTCATTTTAGATAGGCCATCAAAGTCCTTTTCCCACTGAAGGCGGTCTGCTGACTTATATCTTTGATGGGAGCCAGAAGTAGAGTGTCCTTGAGGTTGGGTGCACTCCTTGATATGGAAAATGGCTGGTGTGCTTGTATTCCGAATTTTGTCAATTCCTTCCTTGAAAACTTTGACCAAGTCATTGTAGTCCCAGGCTTTAACAGTATAGATATCGAGGCCATTCTCGTCTTCTGTGGCCCTGAATCCTTCCAAGACCTTTGAGATGTCTCCTTTGGTGGTCTGGTATTCAGAAGGAACTGAGATTCCATAACCATCGTCAAGGATGATGAAGGCAAGAGGCACCTGCATCACGCCGGCAGCATTGACAGTTTCGAAGAAGGCGCCTTCTGAGGTCGTAGCATCTCCCACAATGCAGAAACTTACTTCGCGACCATTTCTGCTGAAAATTGTCTGCTCATTAAGGTAGTCGTTCTCTTTGTATGCCTTCGATGCCAGGGCGAGGCCAAGAGCTCTTGGCGCATTGCTCGCTAGAGAGGCGAGGGGAGAGGTGATGTTGTATTGGTCTTTTTGTTTGAGCCATGACCCATTCTTATCCACAAAGGCTGACGAAAAGTGATTGTTCATTTGCCTCCCTCCTGAATATTCATCATTCTGAGCATCACCATACAAGGCGGTAAAATACTGTTGAGGAGAAAGTAAACCCATGGCCATCATAGCCGTTTGGTCACGGTAGTATCCAGCCCAGTAATCTCCTTTCTTGAAGGTCTTAGCTAGGGCGATTAGAGGCAACTCTTTTCCAGCACCTCCTATACCAAATTTAGCCTTGCCCGTTAGAACTTCTTTTCGGAGTTGGTAGCTCATCTCTCTGCTCAGGCATGCGAGCTTGTAGTCCAGCAAGGCTTCATCGATAAAGCTTTCTGCAGGCTTGTCTTTTTTGGCGTTTTCTTTAGTTTTCATAAGTCTCTCCATATTAATCAAGGAAATAGGTCCCTACTGTACAGCTTAGATTAGAGCACCATTTGACTCTACCACTTCACCTAAAGGGGTATATTCCCGTGCTTTCTTTTTGGTCTATTGACTACCTTATTTTGGACAGCGCTGAAAGCCTTTATCAGCTTGCGGCGGGTCACTCGAGGCTCAATAATCTCATCTACAAATCCCCTCTCGCTTGCGGAGTATGGATTAGCAAATAGTCTTGCGTATTCTGCTTCCTTTTCTTTCAACTTAGCACTGGCATCCTCAGCTTCTGAGATTTCTTTCTTGAATATGATTTCACTGGCTCCTTTCGCTCCCATAACCGCTATTTCTGCCGATGGCCAGGCAAAATTAAAGTCCGCTCCAATGTGCTTGGAATTCATTACGTCATATGCACCTCCATAGGCCTTTCTGGTAATTAGTGAAATTCTTGGGACTGTTGCCTCACTGAATGCATAAAGTAATTTTGCTCCATTCAGGATGATGGCCTTCCATTCTTGGTCGGTTCCTGGAAGGAAGCCAGGAACGTCAACAAGGACTAAGAGCGGAACATTAAAGCAGTCGCAAGTCCTAACAAATCTTGCGGCCTTCTTGGAGCTTTCGACATCCAAAACTCCAGCAAGACTGATCGGCTGATTAGCAACAATTCCGATGCTTCTTCCACCCAGTCTTGCATATCCAATGACTATGTTGTCCGCATAGTTCTCATGGACTTCGAAGAAGCTTTCTCGGTCTACCAGCCCATTGATTACTTCCTTTATATCGTAGGGTTTATTAGAGCTATCCGGCAGGATACTTTCTAATTCATCTCTATACTCATCTCCGAAGTTGTAGTCTAGATCTTTAGCTTTTTCCTCACAGTTCTGCGGAAGATAGCTAAGCAATCGCTTAATCTTAAGAATGCAATCTAAGTCGTTCTGCGCTGTTAAATGCGTTACCCCCGACTTAGTAGAATGGGCACTTGCACCTCCTAGGTCCTCAGCGGAAACCTCTTCATTGGTTACAGTTTTTACCACATTTGGACCTGTTACAAACATGTAAGAACTGCCTTCCACCATTATGGTGAAGTCTGTCATTGCTGGAGAATAGACGGCTCCACCGGCACAGGGCCCCATAATTGCAGAGATTTGCGGAATAACTCCTGAAGCCATAACATTTCTATAGAAGATATCAGCGTAGCCACCGAGAGATCTTACTCCTTCTTGAATCCGTGCTCCGCC
>CAZMYK010000457.1:0-4063 GCA_964570435.1 uncultured Saprospiraceae bacterium
GGTAGCAATGGGACTTAGTCTTCAAGCCGACATAAATCTAGGCACAAAACTTCGCTATGAACACACCAAAAGTGTACAGCTGGCTTACATATTTAGAAAAGAAATATATAAAAAAATATGTTACACTTCTATTTGTAGGCGTCTAAAAGGTATTGTGGGGGAGAAGCCCTCTGATCATCACTTTATCTATTAACTATAAAAATCTAAGCTACAATGGAGTTTCTAGAATCTTTCACTTCTTCTCTTTCGACAAAATTTGGAGGTGCCGTTCCTGGCGTTCTGGCTGCACTGCTTGTCTTAATTATCGGTCTGTTTTTGGCAGGAGTTGTTAAGCGTGTTGTGAAATCTCTTTTCAAGCGTACACAGATTGACGAGAAAATTGGTAAAAAAATTAAGGTGGGCTTCGACCTAGGTGACTTCATAGCAAAGATGTGTTACTACCTCGTCGTTTTATTTGTACTTCTCCTGGTCTTGAACATGATGGGTATCAACTCTGTCTTGGACCCACTTAAGAATATGCTCCAAAAGTTTGTTTCCTATATACCTAATATAATAGGAGCCGGGATCATTGGATTTGCAGGTTATCTTATTGCAAAGCTAGCCTCAGAAGCTGTTGGTTTTATATCGACAAGTATTGAGTCCCTCTCATCCAAGGTTGGATTTGATGACGCTGCAGGATTGACTAAAATAGTGAAGCAGGTTGTTTTCATCATTATATTCATTCCGATTTTAATACAGGCCATTGCCACTTTGAATATGGATGCGATTTCAGTACCTGCAACGGAGATGCTGAGCACTTTGCTAAATTCTGTACCTAATATTATTGCAGCGGTATTGATTCTTGGAGTATTCTACTTTGTAGGTAGGTATGTAGTTTCCATCCTTAAGCAATTGTTGACTAATCTAAAAGTTGACGACCTCGCTGGTAAGATTGGTCTTGCAAATGTTCTAGGAACTTCTTCCCTGTCTGCAATCATAAGTAATATTGCTTTCTTCTTTTTGATGTTTACGGGGGTAATTATTGCCTTTGATAAATTGGAGTTTACGGCTATCAATGACATTCTACATGATGTATTTAATATAGCTGGTAAGGTATTTTTTGGAATGATTATCCTTCTTGCTGGTAGTTTTGTGGCTTACCTAGCAGCAAAAGCAGTTAAGGGAAGCAGTAATGGAGCATGGCTGGCATCAGTGGTGAAATTCGCTGTAATGGGCATCTTTCTAGCCTTCGCTTTACATACTATGGGTATTGCACAAACCATCGTTAATCTTGCTTTTGGATTGACATTGGGAGCAATTGCTATTGCCTTTGCCCTAGCTTTTGGTCTTGGCGGAAGGGAAGCTGCAGGGAAGCAAATGGAACACTTTTTCAGTGGAATTAGAAAAAAGAAATAGATTTAGATTTTTAGGGAAGGTCAGGTGACCTTCCCTAATTTTTTACTCACTTTCTTAACCCTACCGTAATAAAATTATGGATAGTTTCGGACTCAAAACAAAAAAGGAAAAAGAGGACTTTGCCATAGCAATCGTCGTCATTCTTGTAGTTCTTAGCGGAATTTTATATGCCATTTTTTGGCCCAAATCAGCATCAGATCAAGCAGTCTCAGAAGAGATGCTGGTAGCAACTACGGCACCCATACAGAAGACCGAAGATCCTAGAAGTGAGCAAGATATGTTTGTCGAGAAGTCAGATCCCCAAGCAGATCAATCAATTGATCCGGCGATTACCAAGGCTGAACCTGAGAGACCTTATCCAGTAGAGGAAGAAGCAAAAACTCCGCTTAGAAATATTGAAAAGACGATTGATGATTCTGATTTAGGAAGCGAAGTTGTAAAACAAAAAAAGGAAGTAGATGAGCTGGCAGCAGAAATTGGCGAAGTAGTTAAAGAGGAAGCCGAGACCCTTTCCGCAGAAGAGGATTTGAAAAATAGTGAAGACACTCAAGGTGCTGTTATAGAAGAAGACCCTGCAGAAAGTACAGTAGAACCAGAACCAAAAGCAGAAGCACAAGCAGATTCTGGTTCAGATGCAAATTCAGAAACTCAGAAGACTTGTCTTATTGTGGTGGGGGCCTTTGCAAAAGAAAGCAATATCCAAAACCTTAGTCGAAAACTGGAGGAAGATGGTTTTAAAGTAATTAGGGGCCAATACAGAGGTAACACAAAAATATCGATTGAGACCTCCTGCGATCGAAATCAGCAAGATGACCTTGATCTAATTCGTAAAAAATATGCGAAAGATGCCTTTTTTCAGAGCTTCTAAGTTGGGACGTACAGCAGAACTTTAAGTGCATATAATTACCACTATTAACAATGGATTAAAAGCCAATCAAAGGCAAGGTGGAGCCCCATTTTTATTTATGAAGCAGGTCTCGTGAAATTTTCTCTGAAATGGCTTAAAGATCTTTAAGGAAGCAACTGGAGGAGATGAGAAACGTTAGGCACTTAGCTCCACTTCTGAATGTGACTAAGTGAGACATCATACTCTGATAATCTTCATACGTATCTCGACCCTACGATTCTTTTTTCTTCCTTCTGAAGTCTCATTACTTTCAATAGGATTTGCCTCGCCATTACCATACATATAAATACGTGATTCAGGCACACCCTTGCTGCGAAGATATTCAGCTATGGCTTCAACTCTGAGCTTGCTAAGTCTTAAATTATTCTCTTCTGATCCTGAGGAATCTGTAAAGCCATCTAAGATAAGTGAATGCTGTGGGTAATTTTCGAAAAATTTCACCACCTTATCTAATTCTGGTTTCGCCGATTCTGGTAAGTTTATACTACCAGGTGCAAATTCCAATTGCTTTAGTGTATATGGATCACCGCTGATTAAGTCCTCCTTTTCACTTGCTAGCAAGGCTGGATTTTCTGTAAATTCTAGTTTTTCAAGCCTTACAAGATGTCTATTCCTTTTTCCTCCTGTTGCAGAGCTGAAGCCCCAATACACATTTGGATTTCCCTCGAAAAGACCATCTACAAGGTCCACTTTTTCATCAATCAGCCTCCGACCATCAAAAATAAAAGAAAATCTTTGTGCTGATGGCTTCCATTCAACAAGCACTCGGTGGTAGTCACAATCTTCTACATTTTCTTTTTTACCAATGAGGGGTACTGGTTCAGTTATACCAAATTGGTGCCTTAATGTTCCATGTGCCATCAGGGCAACATGGTCGTAGTGCGGATCACCAAGATGAAAATTCTGATAGGTATCCATCTCTACACCAAATGAAGGATACAAGCCACCAAAACCCATGCCCTCACCTCTAAATCCTGTGCTTAATTCAGGATGCAATATGAAAACAATGCCATCAGCACCACCATCAGAACAGCCAAAGTAGATATCAAGATCGATCTTGAAAGGTTGACTTAGATCGATGGACTCTCTGTACCAAATAGCACCACCCTGCCATAGAAGGTTATCCGTTAACATAAATGTCTCCCCACCAGAAACAACAGCAGTTCCAGTAAGATTAAAATCTTTGACTGTAAAGTCGATTTCTTGAGCCCCTAATTTGAACATTAAAACAAGGAAGAAAACGCTGGTGGATAATCTAGTCATAATTCTAAAGGTACATGCTTAACGATCGTTGCCCAAATTTATCATCGTGAAACATCGTAACGATAGTAGACTGCAGCTCCTGGCCATGGATCTTTTCTTACTGAAAAGCCGAAGCCGTCAATTACTATCTCCGATGGTATAGATGTGCTAATACCTAAATTGGTTGTGTCATCGGCTGAGATACTTATTGGATGATCAATTTCAACTTTTAGTGTTTTCACAACTTTCTTGTCTTTGTACAAGAGCAAATCAATCCCAAGACCTTCTGGTCCGAAAAGGAAAGCATTGTCATAAGGATTCTCGATGCTTAGACTAGAATCCTCCTCCATCACTACTTTCAGCTTGTCGTATGACTCATAGGTCAAGTAGTCTGGAAGCTTGTATCTTTCTGGGGCAAAGACATATACCTCCTGGCCGTTTATCAATGTATCCTGCATCCAAATGTTGAATTGGTTTTTTCTTTTTGGTGCACGATTGTAAGAATGTGAGGTGCTTTGC
>CAZMYK010000458.1:0-4063 GCA_964570435.1 uncultured Saprospiraceae bacterium
ATTGTAGCATAGAATCCGATTCCCAGAAACGGGACCTTGAACCAATTAGCTTGACTCGTCTCACGTGAGAGCACTGGCCTGCTGAAAAGACTAGCCGCAAAGTGAAGACTGTCATCAGGATAATCTTCGATCCATTCGAGGGAGATAAAAAAATCATCTTGCACAGTAATATTGTACTTTTCCAAATCCGTAGTTACTACTTCGTCGTCCTTGTAAGCCTCGATGATGATGGGCTCGGAAAGAACATTTAGGTCTGGCCTCCCTTTCTTGATAGTATATACATTGAGTCTAAACCTAACAGTATCATTTTCGTTGCTACCTAGCACAAAGGTGACATCCTTAATTAATGTAGGCTTTTTCTTGATTTTGATAATTATTCCCATTTCCTTGCCCAACTTATCTGCGAAGAAGGCCGCACTAACATTCTCCTTCCACTTTTGATTTCCAACCACCTTAGACGTCATTTTCGACGAAGTGATAAGGACCTCATCGATCGCATATGCAGCAGGCTTTAGGTCGATCGATCCCTGACTCAAGAGCAGTTTTTCGACTTGATTGGATTCTAGTTCAATTGGCTCATAACCTAGGATCGAGATCCGCATTAAATCACTGTAATTCTCTTCAGGTATGTCTAACTCGAAGGACCCATTTCTGGCCGATACCGTCCCGATGTTCTTGCCTATTACTCCTATATTAACGTAGGAGAGTTCCTCCCTACTTTCGCTATCCAGGACCTTACCCTTTAGGACCAATTGAGCGTGGGAACTTAGCGTGAAAAAGACGAGCAAAATGTAGATAAACTTGATCATATCGATGTTTTATGGCTTGATATAAAGCAGACGATGGTGGTCCACAAAACGTTACACTATACTAAGGTAAAAATCCGACAATTACAGACCTACTGACCTGTAAATCGCATTAAATTATCACTGCTAAAGGTCCATTCAGGTGTTGCAATTACACCTCCTGCACCCAAGCTGTACCAAGGTGAAAAAGGCTCTGAGGGATTACTCAGGACTTGAAGTTCTTGTGCAGGCATGTAACTCTGTCCAAGTAAAAAAAGTTGCTTGCCCGTCGCAGTCTCCTTGAGCATATCAAGCACTATGACCGCATGACCAGGGAAGCCACCTTGTATCAGGACGTCTCCAATTTGCATGTCGTTCCAGTCAACCTTAAGCAATTCCTTAGACAATGAGTGAGTTCCAGCATACATGAAGATGAGCTCCATATAGTTCCAGAAATCTGAGTAATCATTAGAGGCCTGTGCCGCGTCTTGCCAGTAGGTTCTATTTCCTTGGACCACCATCCGTTTGCCCTTCATCCATTCCACATAGTCCACCCTCATCCCATTGGTGAAATTAAAATGAATGTCCTCGTACCTCTCATTCTGCCAAAGGTAGTCGGCACGCAAACGCATGACAGCATCAGCGCATTGATGGAGGTCTTTATTACCTATAGAAAGATCTACTACCGCTTCATAAACATCATAGTTCGTCTTGACACGGCCATCAAAGTATTTGACCTCACTTCCATGCTTCTTAAGGGGTAAGTTTCGCAAGTACTTGGCAAATGATGAAGGTTCTGTCTTTTCCCTTTCATATCCATGTGGCGCCTGGATTCTATCGCAGATGACTGTGCCCGATGGAATGATTAGTTCTTGTCCAAGGCAAGAGTGGGAAAAAAGGGTGATAAACAGTAGGGCGAAAATCCGTCTCATCCTGAAATAACTCCAAAATCCAAAAATAAATTATTCGGATTGTTTACTTTCTCACCCTTGCTCGGATATCTTCAAGACTATGCTCGATCATTAAGCTACCATCTCTGAATACTTCCTTGAGCTCGCCTAGGCCTTCTTCCTCCCAAGTCACTTGGTCTCGTAATTCGTAAAGATCACCTTTCTTAATAATTTGAATAAGCCCTTTCGCGGATTTCTTGGTTCCGTCGTCTGTGATTGGATCCTTGTAAATTTCTCGACCCTCCCCATTTACTTCCCCATAGGTTGCCTTCATTGCAAATCCAAAAGTATCGCGCGTGTTATACTGGTAGGTAAATGATCCGATGCCAAGGACCACATTGGTAGAAGCGAAACCTTTATCTCGTAGGCGCTCGCAAATTGCCGTGGCCCTTGAAAGCGTGATGCTATCCCCATAGATAGCTCCGATGTGTGGGTCGAGTTCCCTGTAGCCCTTCTCATTCGTAGTGCCGCCAAAGGTATCCCACAACAACTCAATTACACCCTTCCTTACATTATCATCCTCAGAATTAGGATCACCGCAAATGATGTCTACAGGATCCCCACTATCAGGCCTCACAACGACCTTACCCTCACGAGCTAAGACTTCGTCTTTTAGATTTGGTAGGTATTCTGTCAATACCTTCCAAAGGTCCCATGTATCGGAAACTATAGAAACTATCCCTGAAGGATACACTTCTGTAATCAACCTTCGGAAGGTATTTTCTTCATCATTTAACGTACCCATACTCATGACTGAATGTTCGGTAGCAGCCACTGATCCACCCACGAGGGTCTCATCTGAATTTGCCAAGTAGTAGTTTTCAAGAAATCCAACAGCTGGGATGGTGTCAGAACCCGTGAAACTTAGCAGATGCGATGCCCCGCTAATCAATGCTGCATCAAGTCCCGCCATTCCTCTCATGGAAAAGTCATGCCCTTGCCAATCAACGAATTCAGGCACAGAGGAAGTCTCAGCAGCATACTTGTCTAAGATCTTACGATACTCCTTTGCAATAGTTGCTGAGTTACAAGGCATCCATACCTCTGCAGAAAGTAAAGTCTCGAAGTAGTTTGTTAGCCAAAAGAATTCCGGTCGGGAATTATACATGGTGAACATGGGTACCCGAATAGGAACAGAAACTCCCTCAGGAAGAGCCTTGAAAACCATCGGCACATATCCCAGGTCGTGGAGGGCTGCGATGTGTTCTATCCCCACTTCATTGGGACCCAAATAATTATTTACCCTCCTGGCATATTCTTGGCAAACCTCCTTCTTGGGTCGGTCAAAAAAATTCTTTTTAAAATCTGAGAGGATGTACTTTTTAATAAAATATTGCAATCCAAAAAATACTACCTCTTCCACACCCTCAATCCTACTTTTCCTTGGTGTCCAATTAGAATAAACGAGGGTGGTCCCTTCTGGATATTGTCTTCTGTGATCTAGCTTGTAGCCATCTGTATATAATAGTGGGTTCATGATTACTAATTTTTTTGTTCGTTTATGATTTAACTTGTCCTTTCTATTTATTCTCCCTGTGCCGCCCTATCTATGCCGTCGAATAGGATTGATCATACTTGCACTGATGGGAACTTGCTTGAAGCTCTCGGTATCCTCCATTGTTTGGAAGGCGTTCGTACTAAATATACCATCAAAAATCTCAAGAAGGGCACCTGTACCTTTGCTAAAAATACCATGGCTGACGGCAAGAAAGAGGCGGCCACTATTCTTCTTTTTCAACTCGGTAGCAAGGCCCATAAAGGTCCCCCCACCATCACATATATCATCTACGATCAGACAATCTCTACCTCCAAGGTCATCAGCGTACACTTGGAAGCCCGAAAGTGCACCAGTCTTCACATCCCTTGTTTTAGAACATTCCACCACACTATAATCTTGTAGATAAGAAGCCAACTTGTGTATCTTTTTGAGAGCGCCACCGTCAGGTGAAACCAATAAGAGCTTAGATGAAAGTTCACGAGTCACTTCTTCGATAAAGTGATGGTTGGTGATCGCAAGTGAATTATTGAGCAAGGCTGGTGTGACCTCAGAATGTGGGTCATATACTATTACTTCACTAAGATCAAGTGCATTAATTACATCCGCATAGACCTTGACACTGAGTGCTTCACCTGGAATCATAATTCTATCCTGGCGGGCTGCCGGAAAGTATGGAATCAAGGCGCTGATCTTACTTACTCCCATTCGGCGCACGGCATCTACGGCAATGAGAAATAAGCCAAAATCGTTGAATGATCTAATCCTATGTGTAATTAAAACAGCGGTAATGATGGGTTTACCTAGTAGTTCATTGAAGTAAGGAGCCAGCA
>CAZMYK010000459.1:0-4061 GCA_964570435.1 uncultured Saprospiraceae bacterium
AGAGGAAAATATGACGACCTTGAAAAAATGGAAGATGACATCCCTGATACGATCCGAGATGAGTCACATCATGGCGAGGTGAATCACTTCCAAGCATTGGCAACTGCCGTGTCCGGAACGGTCGGGTTAGGAAACATCGCGATGGTGGCTGTGGCCATTTCTATTGGTGGACCAGGTGCCACCTTTTGGATGATACTTGCAGGTTTGTTGGGAATGTCTTCTAAGTTCGTAGAATGCACCTTAGGAGTGAAATACAGAGACATTGACTCAGAGGGACGAGTCTTTGGTGGACCTATGTACTATCTTTCACGAGGGCTCGCAGAGGATAAAAAAGCCATCTTGGGAAAGATCCTTTCTATCATGTTCGCTTTGCTATGCGTCGGAGCATCTTTTGGGGGTGGAAATGCCTTCCAATCTAATCAAGCAGCTGCGCAATTGATAGAACGTTTCGATATTGGTGGAAGCTCTGCAGGTACTATGCTAGGAATCGTTTTTGCGATCTTGGTTGGAATTGTGATCGTGGGTGGAATCAAGAGGATCGGGAGAGTTACAGAAAAGTTAGTGCCTTTTATGGCAGTCCTCTATGTTTTTGCCGCATTGTTTATCATCTTTTCCAATTTCTCTGTAGTCGATGATGCATTTTCAGCCATCTTTTCTGAGGCCTTCACACCTAGAGCTTCGATTACTGGTGGATTTGCAGCTGTGATCATCCAAGGATTCCGAAGAGCTGCATTCTCCAATGAAGCAGGTGCTGGTTCAGCAGCTATTGCACACTCTGCGGTAAACACTAAGTATCCTGCATCTGAGGGACTAGTGGCCCTCCTCGAGCCCTTTATTGACACCGTTGTAATTTGTACGCTTACAGCACTAGTAATAGTGATCTTCAATATGGATGGTGCCTTCATCTATGGTGACGTGGTAAACAATCAAGCCATCCTCGTTGAAACTGGGCAGCGAATTGGAGGTGTCAATATCACTTCTCTTGCATTCGATAGCGCGATTCCAGGCTTTTCATATGTCCTGGCTGTCGCTGTTGTACTATTTGCCTTTTCAACCATGCTCTCCTGGTCTTACTATGGCCTTCAAGCATGGAAGTTCTTGTTCGGCAGAAGTAGGGCGGCTGATCTAACTTTTAAGTGTATTTTTCTGCTCTTCACCATTTTGGGTTCCGCTGTTACCCTTGATGCTGTCATTAAGTTCTCTGATGCCATGATCCTTGCACTTGTTTTTCCTAATATGATCGGTCTCTTCTTCTTGTTTCCCAAAGTCAAAAAAGAACTTACCAAGTTTTTAAGCATGATTCGCAGAAGCAAGGAAGTAACTAGTACTGATTAAGGTCAGGAAATCTCTGGAAGCAAGGCCTTGCTTTTTCATTGAGTTCGAGAAATGATGCTATATTTAGCTAGCAATAGATGAAAGAACTAGAACTAGCAAAGCAAAAATTAGGTGAAAATAAGGACTTCTTTAGGAAACTATCCAAGAGAGAACGGAAGACCCTAGACGTCCATGCAGCTGCTGCACATGAGGAGGCTTTTCGCACCTATGACTGCTTGACTTGTGCCAATTGTTGTAAGACAACAGGGCCTCTATTTACCAGAGCTGATATAGAAAGGATCTCTAAAGTGTTCAGAATGAAGTCAGGTGACTTTATCGATGAATACTTGCAAATGGATGAAGAAGGAGACTTTGTATTGCAATCGACTCCATGCACCTTCCTAAATGAAAATAACGAATGTCTCATATATGATGCAAGACCCAAGGCGTGCAGGGAATTTCCACATACTGATCGAAAAAATTTATATCAAATTCGAAATCTCACTTTGCAAAACAGTCTCATTTGTCCAATAACATATAAGGTACTAGAAGATATCAAATCAAGAATGCAAAAACCAAGCTAAGTCGATGAAGGGCAAAACATGCATAATTACGGGCGGAAGCTCAGGGATTGGTAGAGCGATGTGTCTAGCCTTTGCAAAGGAAGGGTGTCATGTTGTGAATCTCGATATCGATGTTAGCAAGGGAAGAGACTTGGAGGCTACAGAGCTAGATGTAGGTGGAAGTATTACTTTTATGCAATTAGATGTGACGGATCACGAAAATTGTAAGGAGGTCATTGGCTTGATTGCGAAAAAACGTAAAAGCATAGACATAGTAATTAATAATGCAGGAATTGCCTATGTCGGAAAGCTAGAAGAAACCGACCCTCTTAGCTTTCATAAGCTATATGAGGTAAATGTAAAGGGAGTCTACAATATATTGCATGCGAGCATCCAGCACTTAAAGGAATCGGCTGGAACCATACTGAATATTTCTTCGATTGCTGCCACAGTTGCACTACCAGATCGATTTCTCTACTCCCTAACTAAGGCTGCGGTAGAAAACATGACCTATACTATTGCACGAGACTATTTGGAGCACGGTATTAGATGCAATAGTATAGCTCCAGCGAGAGTTCACACTCCTTTTGTTGATCAATTTATAGCCAAAAACTACCCTGGAAAAGAAGCAGAGATATTTGAGCAACTTTCCAAGACCCAACCTATAGGGAGAATGGGGCAGCCAAAAGAAGTGGCAGATCTTGCTGTCTACCTCTGCTCTGAAAAGGCGTCCTTTATTACTGGGTCAAATTTCCCCATCGATGGCGGATTCATAAAGCTTAATACATGAGAAAAATACTCTTTCTTTGTCTAATCATTACAGGATGCATGCCTCCAGGAACAGAACCTGAAGCGATTCTTCCCCTTCCAAGCGAATCTCAACTTGCCTATCAAGAAATGGAATTCAATGGCTTCGTTCATTTCAATATGAACACATTTTCAAATATGGAATGGGGCTACGGAAATGAAAGTCCAGCCCTGTTTGATCCTACTGACCTAGATTGCGAGCAGTGGGTCAAAACGATGAAGGAAGCAGGGATGAAAGGTGTTGTGCTAACTGCAAAACATCACGATGGCTTCTGTCTATGGCCGTCTAAGTATACTGAACACTCAGTCAAGAATTCTCCTTGGAAGGATGGTAAAGGGGACGTTGTTAGGGACCTAGCGGATGCATGTAGAAAGTATGATATGAAGTTCGGTGTCTACTTATCTCCTTGGGATCGAAATCATAAAGATTACGGAAGACCAGAATATCTTTCCTACTTTAGAAATCAGCTGACCGAACTACTTACTAACTACGGTGAAATTTTTGAAGTGTGGTTCGACGGGGCCAATGGAGGAGATGGATATTATGGAGGTGCGCGAGAAAGCCGGAAGGTGGACAAGCTTAGCTACTACAAGTGGCAAGAAACCTATCAACTAGTTTATGACCTACAACCCAAGGCTATTATTTTCAGTGATGCAGGTCCAGGCTGCAGGTGGATCGGAAATGAACACGGTTACGCCTATGAAACTACTTGGTCGATGTTGGTGCGAGATTCTGTTTATGGTGGAATGCCAGAGTATGCGGCCCAATACTCCATGGGACAAGAACACGGAACACATTGGGTTCCAGGAGAGGCTGATGTGTCAATAAGACCTGGTTGGTATTATCACCCTTACGAAGACCACAAGGTCAAGGGCTTGGAAACACTAATGGACATATATTACAAATCAGTGGGGCAAAATGCCACCCTACTACTTAACTTTCCTGTAGACAAGCGAGGACTGATATATGAAGAAGATGTCAATCAATTGCAGAAAATGGCAGCTAAGATCAAGGAAGATTTTAGCCAGAATCTAATGCTTGGGGCAGGAGCCAAGTGTTCCAATTGCAGGGGGAAGAATTACTGCGCTGATTATGCAATTGATGGTAACAAAGAAACGTACTGGGCAGCCGAAGATAACGTAACCAAGGCTTCCTTGACAATTGACCTTGGTGAGGAAAAAGAATTTAATAGAATTGTGCTGCAAGAAGCAATTGCCTTGGGGCAGCGTGTCAAACAATTTCGTATTGAAATCTTGCAAGATGGGGACTGGAAACTGGTATCTACAGGTACAACAATTGGTTATAAAAGAATACTACGACTTGAGAACTACACCGCTCGCAAACTAAGACTAAGCATCTTAGATGCTAGGGCCTGC
>CAZMYK010000460.1:0-4060 GCA_964570435.1 uncultured Saprospiraceae bacterium
CATCTTCAAAAGAAATTCGGGGACACTTACCATAAGTGGAGCAGTGGTGAACAATATTCAAACGGAAACATCAGGAGGCGCAGTGTTCAATTTATCAGCTGGAATCCTTCAAGGAGCATCAACTGGATGGAACCTGATCAACCCACCTACGTCTGCTTCATATTTTTGGAGGGGTCCTGCCGGTGGCATAGGTAATTGGAATGATCCTAGTAATTGGATCTTGCAAGGGGGAGCAAGTAACGGCTGCATTCCCACCATAGCAGATGATGTCTATATTGATGATGGATCTAAGGGAGACATTCGTATTCCCAATCTTTTCAATGCAGAATGCAGGCATTTTTTTTGGTCCAATAAGTCAGGTCTTGAACTTGTCCTTGATGGAACCAATACCTTAGAAAGTGCCTTAACCGTCGCAGGTCATTTTGACCTGAATTCTTCCGCAATCATTACTCCGATCTTGCGGCATGAGATCTACTTTTCTTCCACCTCAAACAACTATATAGAAACAAGGGGTGTACAATTGCCAGAGATCTGGTTTGTAGGTGATTTAGGTCAATGGGCGTTGGAGGATGACTTGTCTTGCGATCGACTGACCTTTGAAGGTGGCACTTTGAATACAATTAATAAAGACATCGTTACCGACTATTGGAATTGTTTAGATGACAATCCTAAGTATTTTAATTTTGGTTCTTCTCATATTACGGTCAATGGTGAAATGGCTTTATCTCGCACTCCCACAGCGAATGTAACGGTTAATGAGGGTACAAGCTATATCGAGTGTGAAGATCTCACATGCTCGATCAGCGACTTATACGATGTACAGTTAAATAATTCTTCCGTCTTGCTTTTGGAGAACTATCCATATAACTTCAACACCCTAATATTAAATGGAGCTGGGGAGGTCAGTACGCAGAATGATATGACCCTGAATGACCTTGTGTTTATGGCCAATGGAAGTGGTTTAGTTCTTGATAGTGATGATGATTTGACGATTAATGGAGGAATAGAAAGCATGGCCTTACAATTGATGCCTGCTGTATTGAAATCAAACAATCCAGGAATTAGGGCAGACATCAAGAAGCCAGTAGGCAATATATGCCTTGAGGGCTTTGTAGAACTGACGGATATAAATGGGGATTTGAGCGGTGTATTTAATGCGCCGGACGCTACAGATGATGAGAATAATAGCGGGATCAACTTCGATGATGGATTGAATCAACTAGATTTATATTGGATCGGAGGGAGTGGTGAATGGCAGGCGAAGGAAAACTGGTCACGTGTTTCTGGTGGCTGTCCAAGCACCGGTGGTCCCAGCATATTTCCAAATCTTATTTTCAACAATTTCGGTTTATACGATAACCACGAAACCATTTCTGTTCCCTCAAATCAGTCCTGTGGAACCATGTTTTTCTACAACTCTGCGAAATCAATTACCTTGGACATAGAGACCACCCTGAGTCCTACCAACATAGTGGTAGCCAATGGAGATCTCAGTGTTACTGGTAGAAATCTATTCGTCGGCCAAGAAACCCGCGTTGAGAGTGGAGGCTTGTTGTCCACCAATATGCTTCTGCATAGAACTGAAACACTTACTTCTCCCAATGGCCTAATAATCGTAAGAAATGGTGCAAAACTAGAGGTGTCAGAGTAGGCTATGTCTTGATTTTGTTAGGACTTAATGAGGGATATTCACAAGTAGAAGTAAATACCATACGTTTCTCATCTCCTTCGCTTGCTCCCTTTTAAGCTTAAAGCGCCAAAAGGGAAAATTTCACCAGATTTGTTTCATTGAAAGTCATCTTTTGACAGTCCTTCCACTTTTTGGTAGAATGAATGTGGGTCACTTGAAATTCGCAAATTGTCTTGCGATGCTTTTAACTACCTCCTTTTTCGGGAATCTTAGTATAAAGCAGGGCTTCAGCTTGCATTTAATCAACTGATAATTAGGTATTTATAGTTGATTAAAGTTATGCCGAATATCCCTAATCAGCCTTCTTAATCATACCTATTGGTGCCCAAATTTCGTACATAGGATCGCCCTTACTACTGAACCCAGAGTGGTGCCATTCACCTGCTTTGACCTCACCATCAAAGCTTAATGAAGCTCCGACTCTATTTCCATCTCGAGAAAAGAACTCAATATGTTCAGTGTACTTACCGTCTTCATAGGTGTAGGTCCCTCCTCCCGTTCCTGAAAATTTTCCACTTTCATCATTGTAGGCAATCCATTGAAACCTTGTGTCTGAAAGGATTTTCATGGTCTTCCTTGGCCTTAGTGTTCTTCTTGACATTTCACCGTTTCGTTTTCTACCTGAGAAGAACCAAGGATTAGCAAGGTCACTTGTATTTCCATCATCGATACGATGCCATATTCTCTCATCATTTTCAAATACGATCTTGTCTTCATTGACCCTAAACTTCTCAATGTATAACTTACCAACATTCGAAGAGTCTTTGGAATCGAAATGGATGTCAATAATCAGCTCATCCTCGACCGTCTTCCATGCTCCACCCAGGGTCTGGAAGAAAACCTTTTCTTCCTTGTTGAAAAGTGCTTGGGAAATATACTCTCCTTGGATGATGGAAACTATTTGGACTGCCCTTCCGTCCTCATCTACAAATTCAGACTGCCAGGCACCTTGGAAGGTCGCAGAATCGGAAGATTTGTGCTGCAGTACAGCAAATAAGAGAAGGAGGGTAACACATGAACAGAAAGCATGGAATGGCTTCATATTGGAACTAGTTTAGTTTTAATATCTGCATAATTTACAAAAAAAGGAGGGTCTTTTTCATTCTTGGCTGCTCTTGTGAAGATCTCATTACTGATCGAATTCTACCATAAATAGCTACGACTTTGTTTTTCTAGGCTGATTTTGAAAATCGAACTTTCTGAAGAATTCTTATCTGTAGTAGTAAAAGTGTCCTATTTTTAGTTAGAAAGTGCATAAAAAGGAGTCAAAGTTACTTTTCAAGTGACCTGTTAATCTCTCAAGTAAATTGATCTTGCAAAACAACAATATACCCATCTACGAAGAATTTGCGCCTCCGAAGGAATTAGAAGGCATCGTAGTCAATTATTGGACCTTTATTGTTCCAGCAATGGAAAAGCCACTCTATCATATCATACCTCCTGATGGCACTGTCTCCCTCACATTTACAATGAACAAGTACATGCCCAGCACTGAAGTTGCCTTTTCAGGAGCGGGCTTTGAAATGAAAGAAGTAGAGATTCCACCGATGACCACCTTCATTGGTTGTAGGTTTCATCCAGGTGCATTTAATCTGGTTTTTTCATTTCCACTAGAAGAGATTAAATATCAGTTTGTTGATGCCTCTTATGATGCGGAGTTAGCTGCCATTGCGGATACCATTTCTCCCGATTTCCGTGACTTTAAGTTGCTTGATCGATTGCTATTATCAAGGATAAGTGGATCGATGGATCAGCGAATTGAGGCTGCCTTGCATATGATAATTGAAAGAAAAGGCGATGTTACCCTACAAGAAATTCATCAGTCTGTTCCCTTGAACAAACGTCATTTCCAGCGATTGTTTAAGAAACTAGTGGGAGTTACTGCAAAGGAATTCTGCAGATTGATTAGAATCCGGCAGTCCCTAGTAGATCTTGTTCTGGAAAGCAATAAAATAACAGACGTTGCCTATGACAGGGGGTACTTTGATCAGTCTCACTTTAATCGAGACCTGCTCAAGCTTTCACAAAGGTCACCAAAACAGTTAAAAAGTTACTACAAATCCATCGAAATGGCTTCCCTAAATTGGTGAAAGTCGTTTTCTTACAATTCTATTTCATACTAAGCTCATAATTTGCATGAAAAGTATGAGGTATTCTGTTATCACATTTCTCCTAGTATTTTGTTTCGCCTCTAGCATCCAAAGTCAGTCCGCTTTTAAGTGGGGTGGGCTGGGATATGCTTCTGCTGGATTTCAGAAGTTAAACTTTAGCAACTCGGAGGTTCTTTTGGAAAATACCATTTCATACCGTGATGGTTTTAATTTCCAATTTGGTGGCGGCGGATTCTTATTGCTGGGGTCTAAATATATT
>CAZMYK010000461.1:0-4054 GCA_964570435.1 uncultured Saprospiraceae bacterium
CAAGCAAAGTGATATGCAGTTCCATGACTACATCATTACGAAAAGTGGAAATAGTTTCCTGGCTGAGCTCTTTAAGCAAGGTAATCTTTTGGTTTTCATCAATCAGATTGGACTAGTTAGACCATCGAGAGAAACCCTGCCCGAGCATATTGAGATAATTGACGCAATAGCAGCTGGAGATGCAGACATGGCAGTACACTTAGCTAAAGAACACTTGTTGAAATCTAGAGATTTAATAATTCAAAATCAATAAATAAAAAAATAGCGAAAGCTTTTTTACTCACTCAAATTAATAGCAATTTAAAAATTATGAAAGCAAATTTTTTCTTTATGTTTCTGCTACTAGGTTTGCTTAACCAGGCAATGGCTCAGCAAACCATAAGCGGTACAGTTACAGATGCATCTGATGGCTCGCCATTAATTGGTGTAACTATACTGGAAGTAGGAACTAACAATGGAACGCTTACCGATATTGAAGGTAAGTATCAGCTCGCTGTAACAGAAGGTGCAAGTATTGCATTTTCTTATACAGGGTATACGGAACAAGTTTTTCCTACGGAAGGGCAATCGGTTGTAGATGTTAGTCTAGCTTCCGGTTTACTACTTAATGAGGTTGTAGTAACTTCATTGGGTATCGAAAAGTCAAAGAAAGCACTAGGGTTTTCTGTGACAGAAATAGAAGGGAGCAGTTTTACAGAGGCAAGGGAAAATAACATTACAAATGCACTAGCCGGAAAAATAGCGGGTGTTAACGTAAGTAATTTGGCTTCTGGCCCTGCTGGATCTAGTAGGGTTGTCATTAGAGGAAGTACTTCTTTAACTGGTAACAACCAGCCGCTCTACGTAATCGATGGAATACCTGTCGATAATTCTGGCTTTGGACAAGCTGGTATGTGGGGAGGAACTGACGGTGGTGATGGGACTTCTAGTATTAATCCAGATGACATAGAAACCATTACTGTTCTTAAGGGAGCGAGTGCCGCGGCACTTTATGGATCTAGAGCCTCCAATGGTGTCATCCTAATAACATCTAAAAGTGGTAAAGCTAGAAAGGGAATCGGTGTTGAGTTTAACTCTAATACGGTGCTTGAAAGGTACAACAACTTCTATGACTTCCAAGAAGAATATGGACAAGGACGAGATGGCAAAAGACCTACTGACGCAGCCGACGCTGCATCTATTGGAACAGCCAACTGGGGTGAAAGACTCGACGGTGCTTCTACACCACAGTTCGATGGTGTCAGTAGACCCTACAGTTTTGCCGGAAACAACTTTGATCGTTTTTATCAAACTGGATCGACCTACACAAATTCACTAGGTTTTTCTGGAGGAAATGAAAAGCAGCGTGTTAGACTTAATTTCTCTGACCTTAGAAATCGAGGAATTATTCCCAATGCTGGATTTAAGAGAAAAAACGTAAGTCTTTCATACAATGGAAAGTATGCAGATAGGATCACTATCACTTCTAAAGTACTTTACTCAAATGAGAATGCAGATCATAGACCACGAGTTGCGGATTCTCCAGGTAATGCTGCGGAAGCTCTAGTAAGACTCCCGGTTAACTACAATGTTGAGGATCTTAAAGGAGATCCTAATAAGCCTGGTGCCATCCCTGAAGGTGTCGAAACTTTCGATAGCAAGGCTACAGGTGAAGAATTGCAGATTTCTCCAGATTTATGGAATACGAATCCATATTGGGCAGCTAGCCAGTTCAATAATTCAGATAGTAGGGATCGGATAATTACCGCGAACACAGCAAGGATCGATGTTACAGATTTTCTATATGTACAAGGAAGAGTAGGGATGGATTGGTTTACGAGAAGATCTAGAGTTGTAGAACCTTATGGCACTGGTTTTAGAAGAACTGGAACACTAAGTGAGGAAGAACGTCGAGTAAGAGAAACTAATTTAGAAGCCATTGTCGGATTTGACCAAACCTTTGGAAAGGTATCAGTTGACGGATTTTTTGGTGGAAATCAAATGAGAAGAACCTTGGATCAGCTGCGGCTTTCTGGTGGTGATTTCAATATTCCGTTCTTCGCTACTTTTGCCAATTTACAGAATCAAAGTGGGCAAGTTGGATTCAGTCAAGAAGGAATAAATTCTCTATTTGGATCAGCTTCCATAGGTTACAATAGCATCGTATACCTAACGGCGACCGCAAGGAATGATTGGTTTTCAACTTTGAACCCAGAAACCAATTCGATCTTATACCCATCAATAGGTGGTAGCTTTGTTTTCAGTGAATTGCTGAATACCAATAATAGCTTCCTATCCTTTGGAAAATTCAGAGCTTCTTGGGCACAAGTTGGTGGGGATACAGATCCATATCGACTAAATCTCACCTATAGTTTGGGACAGGGTCACCTAGGTCTACCTACAGCCTTTGTTTCACAGAGTTCCATTCCTAATAGGGATTTGAAGCCTTTGACTTCAACAGAATTTGAAGTCGGTGCAGACTTGAGATTTTTGAACAACCGACTTGGACTAGATATCACGTACTACCAGCAGGTAACTACGGATGACATCCTTAATGCTACGATATCTGAGACATCTGGATTTGGTTCTACAGTGGTTAATATCGGAAAGCTGGAGAATCGTGGTCTTGAAATGTTATTGACTGGAACACCGATTCAGACTAGAGATTTTACTTGGGAGTCAAGCTTTAACTTCTCATTGAATAATAGTGAGGTGATCGAACTTTCCGAAGGAATCGAAAGCATCCAAATCGGCGAGCCTAGGACTAGGTGGGCATTTGTTAATCAGATAACTGGAGAGAGATTCGGAACCATAACAGGGTTTACGCAAAAGATGATCGATGGCCAACCAGTATTTGATGCCAATAATGGACAACCGGTACGTTCAGATGAGACTTCAATCATTGGAAATGGTGTACACAGGTACGTTGGAGGCTTTAACAACAGTCTTTCTTACAAGGGTTTTTACTTAGATTTCTTACTTGACTTCAAGGCAGGTGGAGATCTATACTCAGGTACCAATGTGAGACTTACCGGACGTGGTGGTAAGCACAAACAGACAGTAGAACCCCATAGCGGACTTGGATATGTTTCAGAAGGAAGAGAAAAGTTAACGGTTACAGGTGTAGATCGTGAAGGAAATCCACTAACTAAGGTCCTAGATGAAACCGAAATACCTGGATTTTGGGGAGCCTACTCCGCCCTCTCTGATAGATTCGTTTACGATGCTTCATTCATCAAGTTAAGACAAATGAGTCTAGGCTACAGCCTACCGCAGGCTCTGCTTTCTAAGACACCAATGCAGACAGTCAGATTATCAGTGGTTGGTAGAAATTTATTGCTCTTGTATTCAAATGTTCCCAATGTGGATCCTGAATCAAATTATAGCAATACAAATGCTCAAGGATTTGACTACTTCGGGCAACCGACTACTAGAACACTAGGATTTAACCTTAAAGTTGGATTCTAGGCATCTGCCTTTTAGCATTAACAATTAAAATATTAAACAAATGAAATTTATAAATAAAATGTTGGTCCTGGCCTTGTGCTGTTCTACCCTCTTCATGGGTTGCAACTCAGAAGCCCTCCAGGAGCTTAATATAGACCCTAATGCCTCTAATGACTTGGACTGGAAGTTCATGTTTACGCAGGGGACCTTGCAAAGTGCAGAAAATAGGTACGTTAATGGTAGAGTTAACCTTGCTTTGTGCGGAGGTCTTACCCAGCAAGTAGCAACCTTGGAACTGGGTGGTGAAAGAGGACACGGTGATAAGTATCTGTACAATCTGGATGCTCAGAATGCCTACATGCAAAGGATGTATTCTGGCCCGCTAAAGACACTTGCAGAAGTCATTAGACAGACAGGTCCCGATGGATTTAATCCAAATTGGACTAACCTTAATCATATGGCTAATGTGGTCTACACAATACCTATGAGTATTATGACAGACTTGTATGGAAATGTTCCATACACGGAGGCCAATCGTGGGGTTGATGGTATCCTTTTTCCTGCCTATGACAATCAAGAACTGATCTACAAGGATATGTTGAGCAAGCTTGATGCGGCGGCAAGTGGC
>CAZMYK010000462.1:0-4050 GCA_964570435.1 uncultured Saprospiraceae bacterium
AGGACAGAGTAGAAACCGGGCGGCAATGTTTCCACATGCACGCTTCTAGGTACAACAATGTGTTTGCAATTTTTACGCAATCTTTCGATAGCTGGGTCATTCTCTAAGACGGAGTCATTGCCGATCACGCAAAGATCTATCTTGGACACTTGGATCGCTTGATCGGGGCTATCAATTAAAATCAGTGAGACCTGATCTAGTAGCATTACTTGACCCGCTACAAGGAGGTTTTTTGTATCCGCAGGCAGGTCTCGAAGAAAGTAAGGAGTATAGGTGGTGTCAACCTGGATCCTTTTGGTTTCTTCGTAGACCATATTGTCTATGGTAATAGATTTGAGATCATCATATAGGATCACAGTTTTCGCATGCCTTGTCTGAATATTGGTGATGGAAGAAATCAGAACCAAAGGCAGGAATCCAAAGCAGTAGAAACTGTACTTCTTAGAACCCAGATGGGATAGATGGTAGATCACTAAAACTCCGAAGCACCATGCGAGGATTTGCCATGGGTTTAACTCAATCTCACTTATCAAGGCAGAAGGTAGGCGGGCAAAGGCCTCAAGAAGATTCAGATAAAATTGTACGAAATTTTCAAGAAGTTCAATACAGAAGGAGCCTAGGAAAGCCAAAGGGCTTAGGCTTATGCTTAGGATGGAGCCCCACATAATTACTACGATAAAGGGGATGCTGACTAAGCTAGTAAGCAAGGTATAGGTGGGTACCTGGTGGAAATAGTAGATGGAAATTGGCAGGACAAATAGTTGAACTGAAAGATTTAGTGAAACCAGCTGCCATAGATTGCTTGCCCAGGTTTTCTGAAATTTTATCAAACTTAGAATGGGTTTGTAGAAGAGAATAATACTGCACATAGCGGAAAAACTAAGTTGAAAGCTGACCTGGAATAGTAACTTTGGAGTAATTGCAAGCATAAACATGGCAGCAAACAGAATTGAATTAAGATTGCTCACATTTCTGTATAAGACTTGTCCTAGTAGCAAAATACTGAGCATGAAGCCTGCCCTAATTGCTGGAACTTGTAAGCCAGTCATGATGATGTATGTCCAAACCAGCAAGATTACGCAGCTACTTCGAATCCATGGTATTCTTAGCCATCTCAAGAAGATGCTGACGATAAGGTAGATGATGCCCACGTGCATTCCTGAGATAGCTAGAAGGTGGGCAAGACCGTTGTTCAGGAAAAGCTGCTTGGATTCAGGATCTAGGTCGGATTTGCTTCCTAAAAAGATCGCGCATAATACTGCTGCGGATCGCTGATCTGAAAATGATTCGAGGAAGAAGTTTTCACACTTGGCACTTGTTTCAACGATCAAAGACAAAATCTTCGGTGGTGGATCGCATAGCAAGGGTTGCTGCTTTAGGAATATGCGATGACTGATGCCTAAATGGCTAAGGTAGCGGCCATAGTCAAAGATACCATCATTGTCAAGCTGTTCTACTTTTTGAAAATTCGACGGTAGCACATACGTGGCGTACTTTTTCATCAGAACAGATGAATCTGCGAAGATGACCACCTTGCCCCTTGTGGATGTCGCAGCTTCTGTACCAGATTTCAGCACCCTCCCGTGGTACATGTAACCCTTTGTCGTCCTGCTGGACTTAGTGATCTTCACTATTGATTCAGTGGACGGAATATTAGAAAAATGTTTCCTGTCCTCGAAAAATGAGGATCCGGAGTGGATAAGGAAGCCAAGTAGAACGTAAATTAGGAGCAAAAGTACTGGAAGTCGCATTCGCTTGGGTAGGGCAATAGTGGACAAGATCAGAGCTATCAACAGAGACATCGTTACTAAGAATGAAACTACTGCTAAATGGGCCAAAAGAATTCCTGAGCAGAACATTAAGAGGGGTGCAAGTAGTGGATTTCGGTTTAGTAACATTATAGCTCAATGCTGATTTACTAGTATTAGTACCGCATATGGAAAATCCGTTACCTAAATCTCTAATTTTTCTTAAAAAATCCAGTTTTTAGGCCTTTGCTGTTTTACGTGCAAACTGTCATTTTGTTCTGTTAAAGCGACTTTAACTTATGATATGTATGTATTCTTTCCTTTTTTACATATATTTAGTAAGATTTTTCTGTTTCATAAAAACTAACTTGTATGCGGTTCCTAATAGTGATTCTTTGGCTTTTGCTCGGATTCTTATATTATTGGTTATGGTCTAGTAGTAGTGCTGCTTGCTGCGGAAATGAAGGGCTTTCCAATACTGAGCAGATTGCACCGGCGGGAGATTCACTTGAGGAGGACGTTTCTGAACGTCTTACAGGTGATGGAACACAGGATTCTGAAGATTCTTCTGCCAAGCTAAGTGAGGAAGAAGCAGCAGCTGCTGCAAAAGCGAAGGCGGATGCCGACGCTGAGAAGGCCATTGCTGAAGCGGCAAAAAACAAGGAAGTCACATCAGTGAAAACAACCACTACAGCCGGAAATAGAAAGCTCACCTTCTACTTCCCATACGG
Source organism: uncultured Saprospiraceae bacterium (assembly GCA_964570435.1). Taxonomy (GTDB): domain Bacteria; phylum Bacteroidota; class Bacteroidia; order Chitinophagales; family Saprospiraceae; genus Portibacter. The sequence goes on from CAZMYK010000462.1 coordinate 2,480, forward strand.
ATCACAAAGCTCCCAATATTCTTCGGGATCAGAGTCCGATCTTCAAGAGCTAGTAGATGCTGCTAAAGCGGCAGGTAAGAAAATAACAGTAAGCGGACACACTGATAGTGATAGCTCAGCAGAATTCAATATGAGTCTTGGTAAGCGCCGTGCTGATAAGGTCAGAGCCAAGGTAATCTCACTAGGTATGAGCGGTTCGGACGTTATTTCCAAGAGTTTCGGTGAAACCAAGCCGATTGCTAGTAATGCAACAGAAGAGGGCAAACAAAAAAACAGACGTGTAGAACTTATTATCGAATAAACAAAACGAAATTTATGACTTTGATGGCATTCAATTTTTGCGAATTACCATTGTGGATGGTTGGGCTTTCGTGGCTACTTCCATTCTTACTTGGGCTATTACTTGGTTATGCTTTGTGGCATCACTGGAAGAAAAAAACGGAGAACTTAGAAAAGGATATTAAAGGACTGAAGGGAGATATTTCGCAGCTTGAAGAGGACCTTAAGATTTGTAGACAAAAGGGCACGGACTTTGAAAGTCAAATTGCCATGTTGAAAGGACAGATGCGGGAACGAGATCTCAGTATTTCTACCTTGGAATCCAGTTTAACGGCTGCAAAGAAGAAGGCGGACGATGATGCGAAAGCGCATGAGGAAGCACTGGAAGCTGCTAAATCTAAGAAATCTGAATCCAAGGGTAAGTCCAGTAAGAAGGGAGAAGATGCTATAAAAGCTGCAAGTTTGGCAGATGACACAGATGATCTGAGCGGAGGCAGCAGCGCTGCAGGGATTGCCGGCGCGGCAGTGTCTGGACTAGCGGCTTCTGGGAAATCTAAGCCCAAAGACGATCTACAAAAAATCGAGGGAATAGGTCCTAAAATCGAAGGCATATTGAATGACGATAAGATTCGAACTTATAAGAAGTTAGCGGATTCCAAGGTTGGTAAACTAAGAAAAATTCTAGATGCGGCTGGACCTAGATATAGGACTGCGAAGCCAGATACTTGGCCAGAACAAGCAGCACTTGCTAGAGATGGAAAGTGGGATGAATTGAACAGTTTGCAAGACATCCTTATAGGTGGCCTGCGACCTGATGCGAGCGGTTCGGTGACGAAAATTAGCAGTGGCTCAGCAAAAGACAATCTTAAGAAGGTAGAGGGAATAGGACCGAAAATAGAAGGTCTTCTCAATGCTGATGGGATTATGACCTTTGCGGCGCTGGCTAGTAGTGAAGTTTCGAACATCAAAAGGATACTAGATGAGGCTGGTCCAAGATATAGAATTGCTGTTCCTGACACATGGCCAGAGCAAGCAGCATTGGCTAGAGACGGAAAGTGGGATGAGCTTGAAAAGTTACAAGACAGCCTGAAAGGTGGAAGAAAGACATAGGAACTAGTTTCTGATAAGAAGACATTTGGACTCGATATTGCAGACAATATTGGGTCCTTTTATTTTAACGTGAATAATAGATAAAGGAATAAAATCAGATGGCGCTTATAAATTCATATACGAGCAAAATTTTTGTTCGGTTTAGTGGAGCTAAATCGGATGAAAATTAACGAAGTAGATGG
>CAZMYK010000463.1:0-4044 GCA_964570435.1 uncultured Saprospiraceae bacterium
TGTTACACAAGGCCGAGATTCTTATGATTGGTGATTCTTACAATTCTGATATCACGGGAGGCCACAATTATGGACTTAAAACCTGTTGGTTGAATCCAAGAAAAACAAAAATGGATCCCGAAGTTCACGACTTCGAAATCCATGATATTTCTTCCTTATTGGATCTACTAGATTAATCCCAAGCCTCATTTACTCGTGCCCTCGAAGTCTTGGAGATCTGATTTTCCTTAGGACTCCCTTTCAAGTTGAGTCGAGCATCACCACTAAGATTACCAGTGATTATCTCACGTGCATAGATACTTGCATTGGTTTGATTCCTAGCATTAATTTCCACTGACGCTGCTTCTAATCTGGAGCATCTGAGATCTGACTGGTCACTTATGTTAGCTTGAATCGAATTTGCTGTGCCTGAAAGCCTTGCACGGGCTTGCTGGCTAATTTCTAACGTCAGTGCACCTATTTCTACGGACCCGTTGAGGTTACTTTGCTCACTAAGTCTCACATACAGCATTTCTTGCTTGAACGATGACAGAAAATTAACTTCACTTTGACGTCTAGCTACAATACTGCGTAACTCGGGATTACTAAGACGCACAATCATAGGAAGGTTTTGATTTATCTGCTCTCCAGGCTCGAAGTCACGGTAGATGAATAGAACACCATCACGGTTTTCAATTTTGATTTTATCAAGCAAATTATCTTCCGCCGAGATAGAAATACTGGGACCGCCTTGCTTAATTTCCACCCTCATTTGGTCATCTACTTCAATAGAATGAAAAGATTCAAGATCCAAACTCTTCGAACTTAACTTTGAACTGCCCTCTATTTCTGTAGATTCCACTACGTAGAATTCCTTTTTGATTGAATAGATGAAAGAAAAACTTGTCGCCAGCCCTAAACTTAGAAGGCTTAAAATTATTATGTTACTCATTTTCATAATTTTTTAGTTTTGAAATTTTGCAGATGACTGGTATATCTTCTCCAGTTCTTTAAAATCAATATTCAGCAGGTCCATCATCTTGAATATTTCTGGTAAACTCTCTTTGATAAATTCTTCTTTCTTTGATTGCATAACGATTTCTTTAGCTTTTTCTGAAACAAAATATCCTATTCCTCTTTTATTAAAAAGTATTCCCTGATCTTGAAGTAGACCGTATGTACGCATGACGGTATTAGGGTTGACCTGAATGCTTGAAGCATATTCACGCACGGAGGGAATTCGGTCTTCCCCATTGATCTCGTTACTCAGAATCTGCTCACATAGGCGATCAGCGATCTGAATATATATTGAGTTGTTGTTGTTAAATTTCATTAGACTTGTTTTTCTGAAAATTTGAAAATACTGGCCACCCATAAGACAGGAGCTAGGAGGTACTTAAAGGCAAAAGAAAAGAACTTCAGCTGCCACATTTCGGTTGGATCATTATAGTTTACTCCAAAAGATAATCCCTCAACTCTCTTAGAAAAGGTAAATAGGGTGTCAAAAAAATCTGCCCAAACTATTCGAAGCCAGAGGCCGCTAAGAAGCGCTACTACGAGACCGATCACAACAACTGAGGCAATGGTCAAAACGATTGGCACCTTATTGAAAGCGATACTCCCAAAAAAGAAAATACTGTGCAGGATAAAGAAAATTCCTACGAGATTCCAAAACTCTTGCACTACAAATAGGTCATTTGCATAGGTAAAGCCCCTTAGGTTAGCAATAAAAGGCATGAGGATACTCGCTATCACCCAAAAGAATATTGTAAAGACCAATAAAAAAATAGGATTGGTGACGGTCCATTTTACGAAAACCTTCTCCAAACTAGATCCGGGTAGGGCCAAAAATTCAGCCCTAAGCGGGACGTTTCGAAATTCACGAAATGCTACAGAAGCATAGAAAAACCCTCCAATTAGTAGCAGAAGTCCGTACTTGATGATGGTGCCACTGGGATCACTATTGTTTGGAGAGTGACCGATAATAGCAGAAGCAACTAGATTGAAGAGGAAAATAGCTGTTGTTATTATCACAATAACTTTTATTGCTGGCTTAAAGCCTAGATGAAATTCCCTAATAAATAAGGACTTCACTCGATTGATATTAAATGTTAGCATCGTCTGTTCGTTTTTGTTGGTTAAATATTTGCTCCACCTTATCCTTGTTGCAGATGATAGTGTTAAAAAGAGCTTCTAGATCTACTTGCGATTGCTCACCAGATTGATTCTCATGGACGATCAGGTAACCACCTGGTATCATTTCACTATACAATGTGTTATCTGGAATACTTGAGCCTTGTATATTTCTAAAAGTAAGTGCAGAAGAAATTTCAAAAACATCCTCATTAAGAACAACCTTACCACTTTCCACAATGATGACCTGGTCGAGGAGGTTGCTTAGATCTCTCACTTGGTGGGAGGATATCACCACACTTTGATCTTCACCAACAGAGGATATTAGTACCTTTCTGAACTGCGCCTTGGAAGGAATGTCCAAGCCATTGGTTGGCTCATCCATAATTAACAGCCTTACATCAGTGGAAAGAGCAAAGGCAATCTGCACTTTCTTCTTCTGACCGAATGATAGTTGGTTGGTTTTCGCCTTCCTATCGACCTCAAAATTTTTTAAGAGCTCGTAAAATTTGGAGTGATCAAATCGATCATAAAAAGGCGAATAGATCTTTTCATAAAGTTCGATTGCCATACTTGGCAGATTATATTCTTCTTGAATGTAGAATATTTCCTTTGTGAATGAAGGCTCCCTTTTTATTACATTATTTCCAAGGAAGGTGACCTCACCGGACTTTGGAAAAAGCAAGCCTATCATATTACGTAGCAAGGTGGTCTTCCCTGCCCCATTTTTTCCTAGCAATCCGCAGATCTTTCCCTGTCCTAGTTCCAAAGACAATTCCGAGAAGATCTCTTTCTTTTTAGAATAACCAAAAGCTAAATTTTCAATTTTTATCATAACTAGTGCTTTAGTGTATTACTATATTAGTACACTACAATATTAAAGTGCATTTTTCGTATTTCCAAATAATTCGGTAATAATTTCTAATAATTCTATATTTACATCCATTATATGAGCAGAGGAAGAAGTATACTGACAGATAAGAAATTTGAATTGACGCTTAGTCGGTTGGCACATCAGCTAATAGAAAGTTATGGTGACTTCGACAATGCTTGCATAATAGGCGTACAAGAGAAGGGAGTAATCTTAGCAGGACGAATTAAGGACCTACTTGAACAGCAGCAGGGACAAAAGATTCCATTCGGAAAATTAGACATTACCTTCTACCGCGATGATTTTCGGACAAGAGAAGAACCCCTAAAGGCCGCATCCACGGAAGTTGATTTTCTAATTGAAGGTAAAAAGGTAGTACTTGTTGATGATGTGCTATACACTGGAAGAACCATCCAGTCAGCCCTAGCAGCTCTGCAAGATTTCGGTAGACCTCAGCAGGTAGAACTTCTTTGTTTAGTGGATCGTAGATTTAACAGACACTTACCTATCCAAGCAGACTATGTTGGTATTACAGTGGATGCCTTAGATGAAGCTTATGTCAAGGTAGAATGGCGTGAACACGAAGCCAAGGATAGAATCGTACTATTTGCAGCTAAAAATTAAACATGGCAGAAACTAAAGAGCTCAGCAAAAAGCACATCTTAGGGATCAAGGACCTTAACGCTGATGATCTTAAGCTCATATTTAGAACATCCCAAAACTTTAAGGAAGTAATTAACAGGCCAATCAAAAAAGTACCTTCACTTCGGGATGTGACAATTGCTAACCTATTTTTTGAAAACAGTACTAGGACACGAATATCTTTCGAACTTGCAGAAAAGAGACTATCTGCTGACGTGGTTAATTTTTCAGCAGCTTCATCGTCAGTTAAAAAGGGTGAAACACTTCTAGATACAGTTAACAACATATTATCAATGAAGGTAGACATGGTGGTCATGCGACATCCAGCTCCTGGTGCTTGCGCCTTCCTTGCAGAGCACATACATGCCAACATTATTAATGCCGGAGATGGAACGCATGAACATCCTACTCAAGCCTTA
>CAZMYK010000464.1:0-707 GCA_964570435.1 uncultured Saprospiraceae bacterium
TAAGTCCATAACCGCTAGTTTGCCCGTAGAATCCACCACCCGTTTCTTCACCGACAAATACAGCTCCACTTTTGGCCTTAAGAAGTCCAGCTAGTTCAGATCCTCCAGAATATGTTTTGCCCGATATTAAAACAAAAATCTGTCCTTTGAAGGGGTTTTTCTTAGGAGGTTCCACCTTCATAAATCCATCTTTTCTCAAATACCTACCATCATTATCTAGGTTAAATTCATTCTGTAAATCCTCTGCTAAGTACTCCTGCTTTTCCAAAGTACCATATTGGGTATGGTTCAAAAAAGAGTAAGACAGGGCCTTAGATTCAACGTACTTATATTTGCGAAAAGGCTTATCAGTAAGGTATGAAAACACATAGTCTTCGTAGCCTTCTGTTCCTCCACCATTCTTCCTAATATCAATAACTAAGTTCTTTGCGTTTGATGCAATTATCTCGTCAAATGCACTGTCAATTTTTGATGCAAAAACATCAAAGGCAATGGATTCATTACCCTCTTCATCATAATAAGTATGCCTGAAAGAATGTATGGAAAGTAGTGCTATGCTATTTGCAAGGTCTATGCTGAGTTCGATTGGCTCTGCAAAGCTGGAATATTCTACTTCACTTTCAATTTCTCGAAATTCCTCTAGCGAATGTGCATCAAGCTCAAGGGTCGTCAGTTGTTTGCTTTCACGGTTTAGAAATTCAACTGCA
>CAZMYK010000464.1:717-4037 GCA_964570435.1 uncultured Saprospiraceae bacterium
ATAGGTCGAGCTATTTTCGAAGTAATCAGCATAGTGATAAGCAAAGCCTGAGTAATCTATGCTATACCTAATTTTCCCCGTCCTAATGAAGCCATCGGCGTACTTAGGACTATGCATCATAATGGTATCTAGTAAGTTTGTAATAGAAGTACCATTGACTTTATTAATTACTAGTCCCTTAGTCCGATGGGTCCCCACGTTATTGAGCGCAAATAACTCACCATCAATCATTTTCACCATCAAGGGAATAATCTGTGCCTTCTTGATAAAATAGGTGCCAATATCTTGTGAAGAAGCAATCCGGCAATGACCCTCCTTCGTGCTTGTTACAATTCTAGAGGCAATCCGAAAGAAGTCATACGAGTTCATTCCATCTTTTATTCTTGCTCTCTCGCTTGCAACCAGGCTGTCAAATTCGACTGTCGATTGATACCAGTATAGTCCGGGATGAGCCTCCTTTATGGCAGATACTGCAAGGTCATAGTCAGATAATAATTGATTCTCTGAAAATGTCCTAAGGATAGAATCGCTCTGGGCTCCTATGATGGATGTATAAAGTAGGAGAAAACTAGTAAGTGTCTTGCTAATCATAATTGTCTTTCTTAATTGAGACAAAGATGAAAAACATGCTTACGAATGTATTGTAAAATATTGCACTACTTCGTGATAATTGAGTTTTGAAAAACTAGCGGATTAACGCCAGTGAAACGTTTGAAATTTTTGTAAAAATGCGAACTATCGTAAAAGCCAGAGTCTAATGCTACATCAAAGATCGGCTTCCCAGCTTTCAACATTTTCTTGCTTTTTTCAACCTTCTTCAAAAGAACAAAGTTATTGGGTGTAAGCCCCGTTTCTTGCTTGAATAAGCGAATGAACTTGTATTTGTTGATGCCAAATTTACTTGCAGTTTTCTCGAGCGAAAAGAAATCAAAATTGCTTTCATTGATGAAGCACTGAAAAAGTCGACTTGTTCGAAAATCTTCCTGCTTAGGTACCGCGTGCTTTCTCACGAGGGCACTCAGAACTTCACTTAATCTAGCTTCAAATGCACTAAGGTCCTTGCTGTATGCGGAAGACAAAAAATAAAGCTCGTCAAAGATCTCTGGGTCATAAATGGTTCGATCCTCGAAGTATACAGCATGACCATTATTGAAGTGAGTTATCGCCTCAGGCGAAACATAGTAAGTGAAAAAAGAATTGCCCAAGTCTTGGTCACATGGCGTAGCGTGGACTTCATCTGGATTAGTAATCGATAGACTTCCTTGCGGGGCTTTTATAATTTTGTCTGTAAGCTTGACCGTAAAAGTCGTATCTAGAATCAAGGCAATGTTAAACGTATCATGGGTATGAAAGGGAAAGTCAAGGGTATGGGACTTGGCATTTAGTAACTCCAGACCATCTAGGATCTTCAGATGCTGATATTCACTGCTATTTTTTTTACGCTGTAAATCCCTTCCACTTGCCTTCATTCTAGAATAGAACCTAATTTTATTACAATTGTTGCTCTATCTTCACTTCATTGTCACCTCTATCAGGATCTAGTAATAGGCCATCAGGATCAAGTCTAACCATAGTGATATCTTCATCAATCTCAAATCTAAACTCACCTAGCCCACTGCCCACCTTTAGCATACTTACTTTCTCATTGCCATCTCGATCAACCAGGGCCAATCTAATATAGTCTTCGAAGTCAAGCACCTCAGTCCTCTTGCCAGTTCCATCAGATCGATACTTCCTAATATCGACCTCCACAGTCAACAAACCATTGCTAAGTTGCGCACTTAGAACCTGATTGTCATATATTGTAATGGTCTCGAATAAGTCTTCCACTAGATAGCTAAGCGAGTCTGGAACCACTGTCCTTAGCGTATCAATAAAATTCAGAGAACTTGCAAAAGGCGGTTCCCTGTATCTAAATCCTTTTTCGAATCGGGCGAGAGCCATGTTAAATTTTTCCTCTCCTACATACTCCGAAAGCGTGGTCAATGCAAGCCCTCCTTTCACGTAGTTAAGGTATTCCTGTCCAATCTCCGCATGATTCAGTGGAACTTCATTGGCCTCTCTTGCTCGAATTTCGAAATAAATATCTTGCTCTTTCGAACGATCCTTCCTAATGACTTCACGCCCGAAGCGTCTTTCCACAGCCTTCTTGGAGATGTACTCTGCCATTGCCTCGGAGAGCAACTGGCCTCCCTTTACATTCGCAGGGTCGACTTTGTAGCCCCACCAATAATGAGCCATCTCATGTGCAGCGACAAAGTACGGATGGTTGTATTCATTATTTTTCTTGTGATCTATGTCACAAAGCATCTTCACCTCAGAGAAAGGAATGATGTTCCCATGAACGGTTGCATAGGTCCCTTCGGTAAGTGGAAACTCAATCATGGAAAGGTGGTCATATTGAAGTGGACTAAACCATTTTTCGCAGTAATTCTTGGAATCCAAGCTTCCTTCCCTTAGATAATCAATATTGTATACATGCTCCGGGTGGTGGTAGATATCCAAAACCTCTCCCTTGTTTTTAGTGTAGACCCCAGACAACCAAGAAATCGCATTTTTAATAGGGCCCTTAGACTTGTAATGGAAGTAGCCTCTTCCATCTCGGATCCCGGATTCTATAAGCTCTCCCATCGAGAAGGCTTCCTGATCTTTCGCAGTAGTAATTTTGGTTTCGTAGTCAATCCTACCCATGGTATTCGAATAAAATCCATAGCCAAGCAAGGTAGAGTCAGACGGTAGGAGTTCGCGAACCTTTCTTTCTCCTAGCCCATACTTCTTTCTTTTCTCAAGGTTGCTTAGGAAGGCTTCTCTAACCCCCAAGGTAGGCAATACCTGTGCAGTAATAAAGGTCCCATTTGAATTCACTCGACTATTGTCATGTAGCAATGTATTCGGATAATTCTTGATATCAATCCAGAGTTCGATGCTATCGCCCTTTAAGATTGGCGTGTCGAGAACAAATGTGTAATATCGGAGATCCACATCCTTGTCAATGAGTTCTGAAGGTGTTCTAAGTTCTATTGAAACATCGTCTTTGAAGCTGCTTCCGACTAATATCGTATCAATAGCTTCCTCAACCTTATTCACATAAAAAAGACTCCCGCGTAGATGGAAATTCCGCTCGCTTGGGTAAATATCCATATCTAGGATTGCCCTTGACAATCTAGGTTGCGGACGGTCTATAAGGTGGCTGTACCTAATTTCGTTTTCTGCGCAAGCTCGATCATAATCATCAGCTGTGTAGAAGGTCTTACTCACATGGTGTTCTTGGTAGTAGACATTAGCTCCCATTCCAAAGAAGGCAAGAGCAAAAAAGACAA
>CAZMYK010000465.1:0-4037 GCA_964570435.1 uncultured Saprospiraceae bacterium
CGGACTCTGTACCAATTCAAAACTACATTACCTGGGCCGTTTGTATCAGTATTTTTGCCTTTGTTTTCTATAAGATCGAATCTACGCCTAGGAACCCCATAGCTAAGTGGGTACTTGGTGCTCAAGTTATTTTCTTTGCAGCCTTATTGATAGGTACTCAGCTATGAACCTTGCAGCACTTTACTTACTACTCGACTTGTTCACCTTGTCATTTCCATTAATCAGAAGTTGGGATAAGAAACTTTCCTACCACAAAAAATGGAAGGCTGTATTTCCTTCTCTTCTAATTGTTGGAATAGTCTTCTTAATCTGGGATATCTTATTTACCAAGGCAGGGATATGGGGATTCAACCCTACTTATCTGCTAGGATTAGAATTAATCAACCTACCCATTGAAGAATGGCTTTTCTTTCTCGTTGTCCCGTTTGCTTGTTTGTTTATTTATGAAGCTACCTTGTACTATATTCCGGCGCGACCGTTGCGAAAAGTAAGCCCACCATTTTTTATATTTCTGGCCATATTTCTTATTGTTATTGGCCTACTGAACATAGACAAAATATACACATCGCTTACCTTTTTATCTACTGCAGTCTTTATTTTCTTCCACTTGCTGGTGATCAAAAGAAGCTACCTAGATAGATTCCTGATTGGCTATCTTTTTTCTTTAGTCCCCTTCCTACTGGTAAACGGTGTATTGACAGGAACCTTCATTCCAGGAGAAATTGTCTGGTACAATAATGATGAAAATTTGGGAATTAGGCTTAGCACTATCCCTGTAGAGGATGCCATTTACTTGCTACTGTACTTAATGAGCATTATCACAATCTATGAAGAATTACTTGATAGGTTTCCCTTACTCGGTATCAATAATAATTAGATCTCCTTGCTTTACACCCATGCTTTTCAAAGTATCGTCTCCACCGATAGCGTCACCTGTCCTTTTGATATTAATTGCAAAATTCATATCCTCATTAAGCACTTCAGCGTCAATAAGCTCGGAGATAATATCCATACCTGTTATGTCAGAAGGTACTTCTAGCTCAAACTCATCACCTTGTGGAACAATGGAAACATTAATTGTGAGTGCCTCCGCAGCTTCGACTCCCTCCTCAGCAGGTTCTTCTTTTACAGGCTTGACTTCAGGTGTCACTTCCTCAATCTTGGATTCAACTTTGGCAGCAGGTGGAGGCGGTGGTGGGGGTGCAACTGTAGCTGCTGCTAATTTGGTAGCAGTTTGCAATAGTTGTTTGTTGACCTTCGCTACTTCAATGCCCAAGTCCGCATTCTTAGTCTTCAGCTGGTTAAGTTCTTTTGTGTGCTCTTCAAGTTGTTTCCCTAGTTTTTCGGAAAGGCTTGATTTTTCCTTTAGAAGTTTGGCATTTGATTCGCTTTCTGCCTTAAGTTTGCCTAATTCCGCTGAAGAATCCTTCTTTAGTTTCTCATGAACATTAGACAATTCATCAAATCTTTTCTGTAAGTCTGTGGCCGTGGATTGCGAAGACGCTACTTCCTTTTCCAATTCCTCAATTCTCTTAACTTGCGAAGCGCCAGACTCAAGCAGTTCTTGTTTGAGGTTTTCAAGAGTCTCATACTTAATCTCCAACTCGCTTGAAGATTTCGTTAGCTTTTCGAGGTCAGCTGTCAACTTAAGGTTTTCCTTGATTGTTTCCTTGTTGGTGGTATTCAGGTCACTAATTTTTCCCTTCGCCTCTTCATTAACTACCTCCCTCTTCTCTATCTCAAGATTAAGCTTATCCACCTGGTCTACAAAAAAGTCAATCTTCTTGACTTCAACTTCAAACTCCTTTATGCTTTTCTTGAGCTTCTCTTTTTCCTTTTTGTCCTTATCTAGGTTTGCTTGCAGCTTGTCTACAAGTTTTTGTGAATCGGCAATTTCTTTGTCTCTCTTTGCTAGTTCTTTTTCAGCCTTGTGTGCTTCCTTTTGAGCCTGTCCCAACAATGCCTGCTCATCTTTAATCTGGCCTTGGGCTTCCTCCAATTTAGAAATACCGCTTTGTATTTCAGCTTTCAGATTTTCAATTTCGCTTTGAGCGTGCTCAAGAACAGTCTGGTCTGAACTCTGACCTGACTCCATATCTTTAAGTGACTTAAAGAGTTTCTCTTTTTCCTTCTTGAGCGCTGTCAAAGTTGTTTTCTGATCGCTTAGCTTTTTGGTCTTAACCTTCGTCTGTTTTTCAAGGGCTACCTTCTCAACCTGTAGATTCTGAACTTGATCTTCTAGAGCATCAATCTTTGCCACTGCATCAGCCAATTCCTTGGATGTAGTTACATCCTTGTCTTCTAATTCACTCAGTTTTTCAGAATACAAATTCTCATTTTCAATCTGCTCATCTTCAAGCCTTTTGACCATGGCTTGCAGGATGTGAATTTCCGACTCTGCCTCTTTCTTTTCTTTGGAAACATCTTGGCTAGAATTCTGCATTGATGACATCTTCTCTTCTATTGCGAGATGCTTTGACTTCAATACCTCTATTTCATCTAAGGCAAGATTTCTTTCCTTTGTCAATTTGTCGGAAGCAGCCTGGGCTTCCTCTATCTTTGCATATAGGTCCTCAATTTTTTTTGCGCTGTCGTCAGTGCTAAATTTGGCTAACTCCGTAGCAAGCTCCGCATTTTTACTACTGAGATCACTGTTTTCGCTTTCTTTCTCACCCAATTGAAGCCTTAGATCTTGGGCGACCTTTTGCGCGATATCTAGATCCGAAGCAAGTTGCTCCTTTTCTGCATCTAGGGTACCAAGTTTTTGCTCTAATGTATTGATATCGTTAACAAATGCTGGATCTTCCTCTACGCTGATTTTCTGAACTTGTGGTAGGTCTTCAGCTTGACTTTGCTCAGCAGCCTTAACCTGCTCTTCTTCCACTGGACTGTGATGCCCGTTAGAATCACCAAAATTCTCCTCTTTGAAAACCTCCTCAATATGTTCTGTGAGTCCATTACTTTCTTCGATATTATCAGGCTGTGGAATAGGCTCAGGTGTGGGAAGTTCTTGAACAGGTAGGACTTCGCCGGGACTTACGGTGGACATATCATCTCCAGGATCATAGGGTTCTGCTGAGGGAACAAAATTGGTTGGAACTTTTGAAGGAGTGCGTTTCTTAATGACAATCTTTCCACTTGTTTTAGGAGCAAGTGGTCGCGCAGGCGTATTAGTTTCTTCCTCTTTCTTCTTCTTACTAGAAAAAAACTTTTTTAACATGAGTTCCAGATTTATTAATACTAAAGGCAAAAACTATACCTTTAAATCTCCATTTCTGATATACAATATAAGAGAAGTATTCTAAAGATGCTTGAATAATATGAAATTATCTAGCTTGCATTACTGTTCATAAGGAATCCATGAGTGCATCATTTAAAACTTTCTTGTTTAAGATTTCTACCTTCCTAGGAGTTGGCGCAATTGTGACTACCCTATCGTTGGGTTCTAACTTTATCCTTTTAAAGTACTATGAAACTCCGCTCTACTTGACCTACACGTGTGTTTACGCATTTTCTATTATGCTTTCTTTTGTACTAAATAGCACCTTTACCTTTAAGACAACTATTAAGGTTTCAAATATGCTTCGGTACTATGCCATATATGTCTCGGGCTTAGTCCTAGGTGTCCTAGTTATGAAATTATTTACTAGCATTTTTGATTTTGAAAATTGGGTCTACCCCTTCCTAGTTCTACCTTTCACAACAGTATGGAATTTTTCTATTGCCAACAGATTTCTTACTAAGGACTAACTATTTAAGGGTGACTTCTGTTGCACCGTCATTATTGGTCAAGTGAAAGTGCTTAACGGCTTTTGTGGTTTTCAAGTACTGATGAATATGACTTCTAAGGACACCTGTTCCTCTTCCATGGATGATGGATAGAAACTTCAAATTCTGAGCAATTGCTAGGGTCAGATACTTCTCAAACTCCTTAATCTGATAGTCCACAATCCTCTCGGGAAGTGCGTTCAACAAGTTAGGATTTAGTTTTTCGATGTGTAGATCAATCTGATTCTCAACCCTGGTGAAAGTTCTTT
>CAZMYK010000466.1:0-4036 GCA_964570435.1 uncultured Saprospiraceae bacterium
CAATTTGACCTTTATCATTAAACTGATAAGTATTTAGATTGGAGTGTGAAACTATTGCTGTATCTAGGATAGCTTCTTTGGAAATCCCCTTTTCAACCAGCTTTTCGATTTTACTTATTGGTAATCTGTACAACTTCAATTGCTTTACTTTTCCCTTAAAGGTAGTTTGCACATGCCTATACCCCTTAAAATAAACATCGTCTAATATTTTTTGAGAATCAATATTTTGGGAAAGTATAAGAAAGCAAAAGGACAAAATAATTGTATTTTTCATTTCTTTTTTGATTCCAATATTATTAGTTAAGCCCTGTTCTGAAGATAAAAATTTCCAAAGAGACATAAAACATTACAATGTGATAATCGTAATTCGAAATTTGTAATTTCGCACCGCTCATTATCCTTTTTAACGTCAGCCATCGAAACGCTTAGCATCAGCAAAGATCAAAGGCTGCGAATTTGCAATTCGCTTCAGCAAGCGGGTAAATTATTCATTTTCTTTTCGCCACTTGTCTGTCAGTCTAGCTACGTTCACCTTGTAATTGAATTCATAAATATGCCTCCGATCTTTTAAGTCAAAAAATGAATCTCCTACCCTAGTTGAATACTCTTCTATGAAAGACTTGCTATCAGCATTGAACTGTTTCTTCTCCTCGTCGCTAAGTTCAAAAATGACATCACCTTGAAATGATCCCTCCTCATAAAAGATACTAGCGAAAATTTGACCACTACTAGACCCATAAAAGATTGCCCTAAATCGATCGTATAAAATTACTTCTAGATCACTTGGGATGTCAACTTTTATTGCTCTGAATCTGTCATCTTGCATATTCTCCTCAATGAGATCAAAAACTTCAGTCCAGCTTACACCTTCTCTAAACGAATCACCCAATTTCCTAGTACTCTGATCTCTTGGTCCATTGCTTATCCTATCAATAAATTTAAGAGAACTTCCACCATCAATAGCCTCTATTTCTATGAAAATGCTGTCTCTAACAGGCACTTTCTCCGGGTTGAGATAGGACTCAATGGTTTTGAACCTATAATGATAGCTAAGTTTATATGGTGGCTCTACCTTATCGAAAAACCCTCCTACATAGGTATAACTATTTAGATGGGGCCAACCTATCGACCAATCTCCTCCTTGCCGCAGATTTACTCCAAATCTTGTATTTTCCTGCCACCAGGATTGCATAGATCGGGGCCTAGTAAAAGCATCAAAGAGCACTTGCGGAGGAAGCGTGAAATCCCGTTCATATCTCCAGTCCATAGTGGTCTCTGACGATTTAAATATATGTAGTTCCTTTTGCTTTTTTTCTGTACAAGCTAGCAGAAGTACAGCATTGAAAACAAGAATGATACCTTTCATAATCCTAGAATATTGCAACTTACTTGTAAGATAGAGAATTTTCAGTCACTGCTCGAAACTTAAAATATCGGACTTTTATATCCCGAAGATCCATCTTATGGATCGAGGAGTCAATACATAATATCTTCTAATTCCCTCAACATATGCAAGAATAGAGAGGGCTCAAGCAACGTGCTTAAGCCCTCTTTTACCTTAGTTCTAACAAAAAAACTACTTCTCTCTGATGATAATCATTGACTTGGTAGCAGCGAGATCTCCAAATTCTACCTGGTAGAAGAAGGCACCGGAAACTCCTAAGTCACTTGCATCGAGGACAAATTTGTTAGCGCCCTTAGAAAATTCGCCCTTCATAGTCAGTACTTCCTTACCGGCAATGTCTTTAAGCACCAGATTTACAATTCCATCTCCTGGGATCGTGAAAGGAATTTCCGTCCTTGCCATGAATGGATTCGGCGCATTCTGACCCACACTAAATACAGCTAAGTCATCCTCCCGCTCTTGGACTTGCAGGCTCGGAATATAGATTTTAAGTACTTCACCCTTGTAAAGTTCTGGGCTTAGTCTATGACTACCAAATTTGATCGACTCCTTCAGGTCACCTGTGTTCGTAGCTGTAAAATATATCGTAAAGAGAACACTGTCTTCCTCTACACTGCTGCCGCCAGCCTTGTGGTAACTCATTAACAAGTGATTTTCAGAAGTCAGTTCATTCCCAACATTGGAGTTTCCTATTTCAATTCCACGACCTTCGATCGAAGTATATTCAAGATTTTCATATTCCAAATCTACTTGGAAACCTTCTACCGTAGTAAAATCACTAGCATAGAAATCGACTTTCACCGTTTCACCCTTAGAGAAACTTTGATTTTCAGTAGTA
Organism: uncultured Saprospiraceae bacterium; assembly: GCA_964570435.1. Classification (GTDB taxonomy): domain Bacteria; phylum Bacteroidota; class Bacteroidia; order Chitinophagales; family Saprospiraceae; genus Portibacter. Next base: position 2,244 of record CAZMYK010000466.1, read on the forward strand.
AACTCAAAATCATCATAGCTTCTTGCAACGATCTTTCCATCCAGGCTTTGCCCTGCCGAGAGATTTATATCTCCTATCTTGACACCCGTGAAATTCCTTTGAGAGGTAGCTGTCATACTATAAATTTCCTCATTCTCAGGGAAGTTGCATGGAACTTCGGTCTGTCCCATGTCATATGCCTTAGGAACAAAACGCCAAGATGTATTCTCAGGAAGATTGTCATCCAAATAAAAGCCTAAGATCATCTTCCTTAGTTGGAGGAGGTCGACAGCTGAAATTTTACAATCTCTGTTGACATCAGCTGCCAATCTAAGGTAAGGATTATCAAGCTCTGTGATCCCAAGAATATGTCTCTGGATGAGCACAAGGTCAAGGGTCGTGACACCTTCTCTGTACTTAATATCACGTTCTGGTGTGAGCAAGTAGTCTACTTGTTCGTATAAGGTTTCAAATATGTAGACTCCTTGCGAGTCGGTCTTACCATAAATCGGAAATTCAACAAAGTCAGCACCAAGCTCTATGCTCGCATCTTCCACTGCAAAACCATCTATGGTCTGGACATTACCCATGATAGCAAGACTTCCACCTATGTTGTCCTCACAAACATTCGAGTGATCCTCCAATCGTAAAGTCGCCGTACAGTAGTCATAATTTCCATTTACATCGCTTACATACATTCTGATCAATATCGTAGCACCAACCCCATTAGGAATATTGTCGCAATCAAGCGTAAAGCCATATGAGCCATCATCCAATATTAGCACGTCTGGGTGCTCATAACTTAGCATGAAGGCTTCATCAGCACTTAGTCCATCTGCATAAGATTCGGGTAGTAAAGTCGTTGTAATTTCATTGTCACAAGTACCGATTGATCCTGCATCAAAGTCAGAAGCCCAGATTTCGAAGATTCCTGAATCAGCAAGTACTACTGAACTTATACCATTATAGCAATAAGGTGTAGGAGCCTTCTCATTGGCTACAATATTGATCACTTGAGTACAAGCTGCTACATTTCCACATCCGTCATTAAGTACCCAATTGATACTATGCTCACCCATTGGGAAATTATCCAAGCCGAGTGTCTCTGGTGAAACTATATCTGTTTCAGCATAACCTGAAACAGGGAAGTCTATCGTGCTGTCATTTCCAACATTAAATTGCCACGAAATACCAAAAAACGCAGGCATGGTACAATTGTCAGTTGCAGAAATACTAATATCTCCATCATATCCTATGCAGTCTTCCGCTATGATTTCTCTCTCTGTGCAATCTATCGTAGGAGGGATATTATCAAAGGCATCAATTTCAATATAGAATTCAAAGTAGCCATTCTCTGAAACAAACGGATCAATTTCCCCTGTACTAGGATCAACGAAATTCTCTTGGTAGACACATTGGTCAATCACCTCATAGTGCACAAGGTACTTTCTACATGCATCTCCAGCAAAGGCGAAGGTGTCAACAGTAATGTTCACTCCCGCCTCTGTGCATAAGGCGTCTAGATCAATATCTAATTCAGGAAGAACGTAACTTTCATCACAGTCTATCTGCAAACTTGGCAAATCTTGAGAGTCCTCATCGTTGTCGTTTACCTCACACCAATTGTAGATAGAATTATCAAGATCTTTGAAGTTGATTCTATCGCAGGTGAGTTGATTAGTTACCTCAGCTATGACTTCGATTCTTTGTTCACAGTTGTCACTTCCTGAATCATTGCTGGCTACAATTCTCCTGATTATCTCTCCTCCACCGCAGACTTCGTCAGCTGAAATGGCTTGCGAAAGTTCTACCGT
>CAZMYK010000467.1:0-4036 GCA_964570435.1 uncultured Saprospiraceae bacterium
TGGTGGAGAGATTCCTGAGCAGGATAGAATTATGGTTTACAGGGTAGTGCAAGAGGCTACTAATAATTGTTTGAAGCATGCAGGAGCCAGTCAAATATTGGTCCAGGTAAATGTGCATGAAGAAGGTTACTCCGTCTTAGTAGAGGACGATGGAAGAGGCTTTCAAGATCTAAAGGCTGGTGGAGGAATGGGGCTCAAAAATCTGAAGTCGAGGGCGTCTATTCTTAAGGCAGAACTAGATATCGATTCTACTCCGGGCAAGGGTACTAGTATCAACTTAAGTAAGGCCAGTGGATAATAATCAGAATGTAAAGTAGTTAATATCATAGGTGTATTGGCTAAGCATCATGAGAACTTCGCAGTCTTCCTTGGTCCTACGCATATTGATAAACACAAAAATGAGACTCTTCATCGCTTCTTGCTTCTTGCTACTTACGTGTGTTTTTTGCGGAACACCTTCCGTGCTTACAAGCAAAAAATACTACATCCATGGGTCTAAGAAAAGTGCAGATCGGCAGATGGGTGAATTCGCCAATTTTTATAGGAGAACGAATGGCCTACTTGGGCTTAGTGCTGAGACGAGAGGTGGCAGAACTAAAGGGAGTTATCAGTTTATCGACCTTCGCCATTCGGGTGATGACCCAAAGGGCGTAATTACGATTAATGAAAAGGCTTACACCAAAAATTGGGTTGGTTTGGGTCCTGGCCATATGAGTTATAGGTTTTGTAAAAATGAATGCTTCGGTGGGGCTGCAGGATGCTTTTGTGACAATGATCAGAATCTGGGGTATTTCGGGAAGGAGGTTCGAATGACCTATACCTATGAAGATGAAGTACGCTTGGATGAAAGCATCTATCTTCCTGAAATCCTCGATGTCAGTTTTATGCCTGATACTACCGTAAATTGGTCGCATCCAGCCATGCAGATTGATGATTTCACCTTACGTTGGAATGTGGATGAGAGAAACGAATATGGGGTATTGATTACTATAGACTGTTTTGGATCAGAGCTTCATCCTAGCCCAGAACCTCCTCCCCATGAGGTCTTTCTTAAGCGTTCTATTCTTGTGCCCGATGATGCCGGTACTTATGCATTCGAACCTGGGATTTTTCACAATATGCCTTCTGGCTCTTACTTTCGGATTACAGTGGAAAGAGGTCGAATGCCAATTGTCGAAGACATTGATAAAAACGAATACAAATTAAGATTCACGACGGAACATCAAGCAACAATCACCCTTGCTCGTAGGACAGATGAGCCTAGGAAAGCAGTCTATGCTCGATAACCATACGGACTAAACCCACAGAATTTTTAACTCCTAACTTTCGAAGAATGTTCTTTCGGTGCGTCTCTACCGTGCCTATTGAGATTCCTAATTCTTTGGCAATCTCTCGAGTATTCATGGAATCCATGATTAGTTTTGTGATCTCCTTCTCCCTCCTCGAAAGCCGTGGGACTTGGGCAGAAGTACCGGCCAGTGTGATACCCTTTTCCAAAGACCTAGTGACTTCCTTGCTGTAGTAATTCTCACCCTTGTAAACTTCTGAAATGGCAAATACCAACTCCTCCGAACTGGTATTCTTGATAATAAATCCTGAAGCTCCTGCCTTTGTCATAGCTCTGATAATACTGGCCTGAATCAACATGGTTAGTGCAATGACCTTAATCGTAGGAAGTCGTTTGCTGACCAACTGGCATACCTCTATTCCGTTCATTTCTGGCATTTCGACGTCTAGCAACAAGACATCAACTTTCAGTTGTGCCAATTCCTCTAGTCCCTTTCTGCCATTATCTGCCATACCAGCAAGGTGCAAGGTTTCGGAAGACTCGATTAGCATCTTGAGCCCGTCTAGTACCAGTCTATGGTCATCTATGATATAAACACTAATTTTTGAGGAAGTAGACATTGAAGTAAGTTAACGTGACTAATAGATAAAGTTAATCAGATGCCTTCTGATCAAATTCCTTATCCATGTTTCAAGTTAAGTAAATAAGTCTAAAACTTTAAGATGACTACTTCGCTGAGATCTTAGCCTGCTTTGCGATCTCAATGTCAGCAGCGACGTAGGTTGTTAGTTCTGCCCAGTCCACATGTCCCACCCTATTGGTCCAAAGGGGATTTTTGTATTGGCTATCAGCTAGCTGAACATAGTGCTTCCAATATTGCAAGGCATCTTCTAAGTAAGAAATGGACTCCTTGAGATCTGTTTCGTCCCTTGTTTTTCTGTACCTGGCCAGAAAATAAGATCCTCTGATCTTCTTGGCATAGTAGTGCCCTAGTAAACTCATCGTTTTAATATCAGTGATGGTGGCTTCTAGCTCCGGATCAGCAAAGGTCTTAGAATTTGAGATGAGCTCTTCCGCAGTCTCCGCATGATTAGCAATCTTCAGAGCTACTTCTTCGGGTGTCAGGAGGGAATCTTGTGGACCATGGCTAATGAAGTCCGGAATGGATTGGAAGCCCGCCATGGGATGTACTTCCAAGGTGATGAAGCGGTTGACATCATGAAAACCAGTTTCGTTGTTTGCTGGGCCAGGGCGGCTCTTGCAGGCTTCCGGATACCACTTAAAGTCAACTGGACCCCAGTGAAAGCCTGTAATGCTTGGGAGAATCATCGAAGCCTCCTGCCATGCATTAATCAGAGTGGAGGCATTTGCTTCTGGGAAGCGAGCACCGACGATGGCGGTCAGACGTTCATTGTTTAGCTTGTGGTCATAACTTAGTCGACCCCACAGTAACCAATGGAACCAATTTTTCTTGATTTCCAGCTGCATGCTCAAGTCGGAATTCTTACTTAGAAAGTCTCTTCCTTGCACCCATTGGTCAGATCCGTAATATATTCCAGCTGCAACATCGCGAGGTAGATTACCAATAAATTCTCTCACATAATCAGGTGCCCCCCAGCGGAAGTGATAGTTGGAGTCATTTCGAAGGCCCCAAATTGTTTTCATACCCTTAATGTCTTTGACAAATCCTTGATGGTAGTGCTGTTTTGTGGCACTCATTGCATGTGCCTTTGCATATTTGAAGCAGAAAAGGAAGTCTATATTAGGGTGGTCTATTACAGTCTTGAATTTCTTGGCAATATCTTTGGCACCGGTTTGGTGTTGCCGGTGTATGAAGGTGAACTTTCTCTCAGGCATCAGCTTTGCTGCGTCTAGGACACCATTGGCATATGTATCATAGGCCCATTGCTCCTTTAAGTCAAATGTTTGCCGATGCATGTTCTCTCCTGTAGTCAGACCTATCCCAGCAAGATCGGGGTAGGAAATAAAACACTGCGTTACGCTTTTTCTGAAGTAGTCCTTGGTGATTTCATTATCGATCGCATCTGTGATTCCATATTTCCCGCCACTACCGTTGGTGAAGATGTTCCATGTGATCAAGTAGAAATCGATGTTGCGTTCTTTGCCGTAACGCATCACTTTTCGCCAAAACTCGATTTTTTCTTCAATTGTGATCTTCTTAAGAATCTCTGGCTTATCCAATAGCTCAGGAGAATCAAGTCCAGTGCCGTGGAGGTGGTAGTACTCTTCCCATTGAGCTGAAGAGCGATGGACGTTGTCAAGGGCAAGTTCTTCATACTGAGGAACTTTTACTAAAGAAGGAAATGGGTGGAGGCTCCATAAGGAGACGTAGTTGTAACGATGTAGGGCTAGCTCGTCTAGGTATTCCGTCCAGAAGTTCATGTCCCACATGACATCTATATTTTTCTGACCAGCGTCACTAGCGTCTGTATAGCTAGGTGTTCTCGCATCTAGGGGAATATTGAATTTAACACCACGTCGCTCCATGTATGGTTCGCTCTTGGTAGGTTTCACACCCTTAGGTCCGAAGAGACGTAGTTGTTCAGCTAGTTCCAAGGCTCCATACATTGCACCAGCAGCGCCACCACCAATTACTTCGATTTGGTCTCCGTCGATTTCCAAGTGGTAGCCTTCTTCTGCTAAACTGTCAGTGGCTTTTTGCAAACGAATTGTAATTTGCAAAGAATGAGATACTTGAAAACATCGACTCCCTTTTTGATATTTTAT
>CAZMYK010000468.1:0-4029 GCA_964570435.1 uncultured Saprospiraceae bacterium
TTTTATACCATAGCATTCCATAATCGTCCCATAAAAATGATAGCTCAGAAATATGGAAATCCTTCTTTTTGATCAGATTTTCAATGTATTCAGCTGATACGATCTGGCTACCTGCCCACCTTCCCTTGTTGGCAACTAAGACCCCAAGTTTGGCAAAGTCCAATGTGGATAGGTAAAGTGTGCCAGAAGCAACTGTTTGATTCGATTCATTCGTGTACCAATAGTACTTCTTAATACCTAGGGGATCAAATACCTTCTTCCGGGCAAATTCATCTAAGCTCATACCAGACCTTTCTTCTATGATTGCTCCAATAAGAGCAGAATTAATATCTGCATAAACCCATTCTTGACCAGCTTCTTTTTTCATGGGAATACTTAATAGGTAGCTAACCCAATCATCCTTCCCCATCCACTTTCTTGCATGTCCAGGTGTCTTCCAATCATCGGAATCGGCATCCAAACCTGAAGCCATATTTAGCAAGTGCTTGATCTTTACGTTCTGCATGTCGTCGTGCATCGTAGGGTATTTCTTTTTCGAAAAAAAGGAAGCTACACTTTGATCAAGGTTTTCGACCAGGCCTTCATCTACGGCTATTCCTAAGAGGATTGCCGTAAGGCTTTTTCCAGCGGAGCGCACATCATTGATATCATATCTCTCCGTATTATTATAGAAGTACTCAATCACGATTTTATGATCTTTTATGATCACCATACCTCTAAAGTCATTTTGAGGGAAGTTAAAAATGAAATCGTCGAGTGCATTGATTGAGTCTCGGTTGAAACCAACCTCCTCCGGACTGATAGCCGGCAGATTTGGGATCGGTGGATACTGAGCAAAGGCATAAATTGATATGCACAAAAAAACTATGGAAGTAAGTGTCTTCATCCTTCTTATGGCTTTTGAATAGGGAAATGCAAGGGCGGAAATCGAAATCTTAATGCGTGATTCCATGGCTGTGAAATTCATGAGGCTAGCTTCTTTTTTTGACGTAGCTTTTCAGGGCAGGCTAAACTCAACTCTTCAAATTCGAAAGTGACTTTAGTTCTGCCAAAAAATGAAAAAGGATGATAAGAAGAGCTGTCTTTACGAGCTCCCCTTATCAATGAACTTTCACTATATCCTATTTACTTTTGCTTGGCCGGAGGCTTTTGACTTGATTTGTGGATTACCGGAGTATTCAATTTCAGCGTATCCTGAAACTGTGGTGGTCAGTTTTTTCTCAGCATTCACAGCTATCTTGCCAGATCCAGAAACGGCAATAGATGCCTCATCTGCTTTAAGATCGAGAGTACTGACGTTACCTGATCCGCTCAAGGCTATATTTATAATGTCCGATTTTCCATTGATTACCACATTGCCTTGGCCACTGATGGCACAATTGGTCTTTGAACTTTCTACATCAAGTTTTATATTGCCACTACCACTAATAGCTACTGACATGTTATTTCCTGGTGTCTTAAATGTTCCTTCCCCAGCGATGTTACCTTCTCCACTAATGGCTACTGCCTTCAACTCGACCACACTCATAATAATGCTGATGAACTCGTCTGTTTTGCCATTTCGATCTGGGTCCATAATTTTAATGTTCCAATCACCATTGTCAACATCTAGGTTCAGTTTATCGATGAGATGAGAAGGGCCTTCTACGACGATTTTTTGCTCATTTGATTTTTTTACGACGACATTGGCTTTGTTTGCAATATTGAAAGATGTGATCTTAGCAAGATTTAACTCTCTCTTAGTATTGCCGGGTTGATTAGGTCTTAAATCGACCCACTTGCCATTCTTTGCTGCTCTTGGTTTTGCAGAGGCCTTTGGCTTCTCAGCAGGAAGTGCACTTGCCTTGCTTTCTGAATTTTGTTCAACTTGGATTGATTCAATTTCACTTTGGCTTTCATCATGTACAGCATTAAGACTGATCATAGAAAGGAAGAATAAGGGAAGGATAAAAAGGTACTTCCAAAGGGAGGCGATTGAAGATTTTTTTGAATTCATCATAATTATGCGATTTTTTAAAAATGAGTTATTGTAGCTTGTTGTTAGGTTAAATGGTTGGGTAGAAACGGATACCTTTAAAAGACTCATTTGGTATGATTCTTTTTCGATTCCCTTCCTAAGCAGGGTATGATCTGTTAGAAATTCCAGGTTCTTTCCAATAGAGCTCCTCATCAACCATATCAATGGATTGAACCAAAATAGAATGACAAGGAATTCGGCCAATAGTTTATCGACAAAGTGCCCTTGATCTACATGAAGTTTCTCATGTTCAATGATTTGCTCATAAGTTTCTTCATCGTAAGATTGTGGGTTAATGAAAATGGTGTTCATGAAGGAATAAGGTTCTTGTTCTTTAACCAGCTCGACTATGGTATATTTTCCTGTCTTGACGGAATTGAGGTTGTATTTTCTTGTTAACAATACAAGCAATTGGATGGCAAAAACAATCAAAAATATGGCCACGCCAATTAGATAGATGCCAAATAGGATCGACCTTAGTGACCAGTTTTTCAAGGCTTTTACACTCAATGGCCCATGGCTTTCAGCTACTACGGGAGATGTATTATCTGCTCTTGCATCATCTTTTGACTTCGTGACCTCGTAATCGGACTTCTCCTTTGTCGGCGCACTGAAATCCGAGAATGCTTCAGGTATTGCTTCAAATTTTTGCTGCAGTGAAAGCGAGGCCGGAACACTAATGGTGGGTAGAGCAAGAGATAGTATAATGCAAAAGACAAAGGTCCACCTATTTAGCGCGAAAAAGGTCTCATGTCTCAAGAAGAGCCAATAGAATATCATTAATCCTGAGAGTAAGACGGTTGAATGAATCAAATAGCTATTCATGATTTCTTAGATTTAATGAGGTTGATGATTTCGTCTATTTCACCTTGTTTCATGTCTTGCTTTTTTGCAAAATGTGCGATCATATTGACGTAAGAACTATCAAAATACTTTTCGAGTAGGTCGTCGACTTCTTCGGTTTTATATACATCAATGGATACCAATGGGAAATATTGATAGACATTGCCGTACTTGACGTGGTCTACGAATCCTTTTTCTTTAAGAATTTTCAAAACAGTTGAAACTGTATTGTAGTGAGGTTTTGGAGAAGGCATTGCCTCGACAATGTCTTTTATAAAAGCCTTGCCTTGCTTCCAAATTTCCTGCATGATTTCTTCTTCCTTCTTTGTTAGCTTTTTCACTTGTCTGAATTATTTTTCATAAAGGTAATACTAAAAAAGTAGTTTTGCAACTATAAAGTTAGTATTAGTACTAAAGATATAGTATTAAAACTATAAAAATAGGAGTAGTACTAAAAAAATAGTATTTCTAAGTGCAGGAATGGTGGGAGTTTGCACGGATGCGATCAATATCACGTGGATAGGAAATATTTTTTGAAAAAAATTGGGATGTACTTGAATTAGCAGCTTAGAAATCTCTTAAGCGGCTCTTTTGGAGATTAATTGAAAATGCTAGCGAAAGGGAACATAGGCATCCAAGAAGCTCACTTCTGGCTCTTAGAAAGAGCTACACCACTTGCCTTAACTTATTGATTCCCAGATGAATCCCTTAAAGGGCTCTTGTAAAGATTGATTGAAAGTGTAAAAGTCTGGAAAAATAGGGTGTTCAAGAAGATTGTTTGCAGCCCTTCAAGGGAGCTACACCACTTGCCTTAACTTATTGATTCCCAGATGAATCCCTTAAAGGGCTCTTGTAAAGATTGATTGAAAGTGTAAAAGTTTGGAAAAATAGGGTATTTAAGAAGATTGTTTCCAGCCCTTCAAGGGAGCTACATTAAATCAAGTTATCAGAAAATGCAGTTAGGTAATTACTAGCCGTCTCTGGTTGTGCAGTTCGTGGATACAAAAGAAGAGTATAAAAAGCGTTTACGCACTAAGCAGAAGGTATATACTTCAAGGTTGCGAAAACAGAGGGAGAAGTTTCTATGTACTTATTTTCCACCTATTCTATAATCTTCCTCCATGCAAAGATATAGCCCGCGCGCAAAAACGCTCGCAGGCTACCTTATT
>CAZMYK010000469.1:0-4027 GCA_964570435.1 uncultured Saprospiraceae bacterium
CAGTACACCAAAGAAAAGATGTCAGAGCAACAATTAGAAGACCTCAAAGCCTACATTATTCATTAGGCAAATTAGTCTAGGCTCCAACCTAGTTTCACCCAATCTTCCCAGTAGTCAATATCTGACTTGACTGTAAGCAAAGAGTAGGTAAGGTCTTTCTCGGAAATGCGTGAACAGGTCTGAGGAAGTAATTCTTCCGTGCTCCAAGGCATGTCACGGAAAAGGAAGTCATGCATCGAAGTCATCCCCAAAAGGTAGTAGCCTCCATCTTCCGCCGGTCCCAAGACCACATCATTTTGGTCTAGGCGAGCATATGCGTCTTGGATGTCAACATCTTCTAGGTCAGCACAATCTGAGCCAATGATCACCACCTTTTGTGCGCCAGCTTCAAACTCTTGCCGAAATGCAGCCTCCATCTTCTCGCCTAGGTCGCCTGTAATTTGCATTCTTCTAGAGAATACGTCAGATGACCAGATTCCATCAGTTTCGATGTGCTTATTGAATAAAACTACCTTTCTAATACTTGAAAGGCCCTGGATCGTATCCCTTGTATAAGTAAGTAGCTTCAGATATATTTTCATGGCTACATCGTTACCTTTTACCCTGCCTATTCGAGTCTTAGCAGTTCCTGGAATGGCGTTTTTGACGAAGACCATGAGCACATTCTTTGACATCCTTACTATTTCTTAAGAGTGTTAGCTGATGAAACTCCTATTAATCGGTCATATCGAGATCCCAACTGCCGGTAGTAAACCAATACTGTGTATTCATTCTCAGTCTCAAACCAATTGCCTTCCGTGACTTCATAATCTACCTCGTTCTTTTCATTTACACAGGCATAAAGGTAGTTATAGTAGCCTTGCTTAAGGAGGACTTCTGCTTGATAGGCTTGGAGTTCATCGTCGTAAATCATTTGATTCTCAGGATATAGATTCCAACTTGAAAATTCTCCCACTAAGTACACGTCACTGCCATATATTGGTTGATTTGACTCTAGTGTGAAGATGACACTAGTATATTCGGAGCTAGACTTTCCATTCCGCTTCAATGATTCATAATTGGGGACAAAAGCACCATTTCCTTCCTTGTAGAAAATGTAATTCTTTGTCTCTCGCTTGATATCCTTCTTTAACAAAACATCGACGCTGTAGGTATTGATCTCAATAGCCTCGGTACGATCCGAATTGAGTTGAATATCTCGAGTATCGAAATATCTGAATTCCTTACCCGCCGGAAAGGATGAGGTTCCGAATTTATTGAAGTTGACCATGTCTCCTATTGCAGTAAGCGGCTTAATGTCTTGGATAGCATTGTCCCAACGGTTATTCTGAAGTATCGTAACAAAAACTTCGTTCATAGGATCACTCACATAGAATTTGTTAAGGTCTAAGGAAAAGTCCACTCGTTGGTGAGTGTTATAGAACTCTGCATTGAAGGCAGGAAGAATCCTTGTTTCTATTTTGATCAGAGGCTCTACAACACAGAATCTTCTAGTTAGAATAATCATATTGTCTTCATCTTCATCAATTACGGTTAGAATATAATTTCCAGAGAGATTCCACGAAGTACTTCCATTTGGCAGGAGTAATTCATAGTGGGTGTAGTCGTGAATAGTTTGCGAAGAAAAGGTAGCATATTGGATATCTTCTTCGTTGAATCCATCCAAGTATTCTAACTCATCTATATTGGTTGCTACCCAGTTCTTGTCACAATGTTGGATAGAATAGACGTAGTCCTTATTACCGCCTTCCATGTCATCGAAACTTAGTTTGAGTCTACCGCTGGAATTTAAATCAATAATAGGGGTAGAGGTGGGTAGGGATGCATGATGGAACTTGACACTTTTGATGTGCTCGAAATAAACTTCATTCTGTATGGACTGATTGAAGACTTGAAGGCACAGGAAACTCCCTATTAGCGAAAAGAATATTCTCAAGATGGATTTATTTGCTTTTATGTAATACGATTTTCCGGATGCGATTATTTCTCTAGCTCTTGATATTTTATGTTTTCCTCAGCAAGAAATATACGGTCTGGCAGAATGAACCACTTCAGCTGACCTGGTAGTAACATCCCTTGAAAGCGCTTTTTTTCGTTTAATTCAATCGTTTCTCCATTCTGAAAAGTTCCATCCTTCGAGAATTCGATGAGGTCGAGACTAGCATTCTCTGGATTGAAGTAAAACTTCCAAGTATCACTTCCCACCTCAGGTCGATAAGTTACTTTTACGACCTTATACTCGCGGTCATTATATTCTTCGTTTGTGATGTCTTCATGGATAACAGTTCCTGGATCTCTTAATTTCATGGGCATGCCCAGTAAGTAGCGAAAATAGTTGTTGTACATTTCTGCCCTTTCGCAGTCTTCACAAGGAAACCTATATACTATAGTATCCTGTGTCATGGTAAATAGGTTCTTCGCAAGATCAAAGGTCAACCTTCTGAACGACGAATCTATCTTTCCTTTCCGATCTACAACAGATGCTATAGCTATTTCAGCTTTCAGACTGTGCCAATTTTCATTAGGATCATGAAACTTAATCGACCTTTCTATAAGCACTTTGGCATCATTTTGGCCACTTGCTAGGTGTGCTACTAGCATAAATAGTAAGATGTATTTCATGCTTAATATTAACAAAAAAAAGTCCTGGACTCTCTAAAATCCAGAACTTATAATTAAAAGGTTCTAATAGTTTCAACGGACTATTAGAAAACGCAATGAAAAAGATTGTCTTTTTCGGTTTCAAAACCCAGTTAATACTTTATAAAGGTAGAATGGTAGAAGCACTAAGTAAAGAATGAGCGTGAGATGTTTCGTCATCTATCAGGCATATTAGCGCTATTCGAAAGGCTTTGTAAACTAGCTTACATTATTCATTTTGGCCTTGTATTCATCTAGGATTTCCCACTGCCCTTTTTCTGCAATTCTAGCTTGGATAGGCCAGTTTAGGGGGTCGACATTTTCGAATCTTCTTTCAGGATCTGTAGATAAAATGGCTTTCAGTTCAGCAATCTTAGTAAGAGACAGGTCTGAAAAATCTTCAATACCATTTTTCCTTAGGAGGTCTTGAATATCATCACTGATGCCAAATAAGTAGGTTAGGTTCTTTTCCTCCTCCAAGGGCTTAAATAGGTTGTCTGGAGCAAAGCTTTTGTTAGCAAATTTAGCCTTGTAAAAATCGTACTTTCCATTATCCTTCTTAGTGCTTTTCTTCTTTTTTTTCGTGTTTTTCTTCGCAACACCGGAATTTACAGGCTTAAGTTTAAGAGGCTTCTCTTTCTTTTTCTTCTTTCCAGGAGGGACTTTCTTTTTGTCTATCTTTTTCCCTGCGGAGGATTTCTTAGGCTTACGCGCCTTTCGCGTAACAGTATCTGAGAATGAGCGCTTCTTGGCCCTTTTGATGTTTTGCTCTAGTTCTAGGAGGAAGCGTCTGTAGTCATCCACATTACTCTTTGAATCTGAACTTAGCCCTGTACGTAGGTGAACTAGTTCCTTTTGCAAGGATTTATTCTTAGCCTTGAGTTTCTTACTTCCTGCACTAGCTTTTTCGGTAGCGAATTGGACCTGATCTCGTAATTTTTCTATCTCTGAATTAGTTTTGGAAAGGTCATCTTCCAGCCTGGATTTGGATTGTAGCTGACTTTCGAGGGCTATATTCGTATTGGAAACATTCTTAAATCGTTCGTCCATGTCCCTCCTGCGCTCCCGATTAAACAAGTAGATGATGAGACCACCTAATAATGTACCAGTCAGGAATGCCAAAACAGGCAGGATTTTACAGATCAGAGTTAGCATATGATAATTTGCGGACAGTTAATGTACGATGACTTATTCTTAAACTGGGTCAAGAAAGCTCAATTTTAACATTTTAGACAGTTACTTTACATTAGGTATACGCAAGCTCTAATTAAAATGATAGGTAGGTTGCAAGCCCAAATAGTAATACAAAAAGTAAGGTGGATAAGGCCAGTTGTTTCAGATATGGATCTAAGGATGGTGCATCTTTTTTCTTCGTCACCTGAATGCC
>CAZMYK010000470.1:0-4011 GCA_964570435.1 uncultured Saprospiraceae bacterium
GGCTGGAGTAAGTTTATGAAATTTATTGGAGAAAGACCGATCAAGTGGGCTGATCCTCTGGGCCTTGGACCTGAGGTAAGTTTGGCACTGGCTTCATTTGCAGAAGTATTCTGCGCAGGCGCCTTGATTATCGGGCTTTTTACAAGGTTGGCAAGCATTCCTCTTATTGTCACTATGCTTGTTGCGATTTTCATTGTACATATCAATGATCCCTTTGCAAAGATTGAGTTTCCACTGATGTACCTGGTTGCATATCTTGCGATTCTACTGCTTGGATCTGGTAAGTTTTCTCTCGACTACTTGATTAGAAAAAAGAAGAAATGAAATATCTATGCCTTTTTTGGGTAGGAGTTTTTCTATTAGCTTGTAAGCCAGTTGAAGAGGTATTATTTGCATCTATTCAAGGGGAGACAATGGGCACTACATATCACGTGAAGTTCCAAGGAGGTGATCCTGCAGAAATTAAACAGCAGGTGGATAGGCTCCTATATGATATCAATCAAGGACTTTCTACCTATGAAAAAAGCTCTGTCATTTCTTTATTTAATAAGAACAGCAGTGACTATCCTAGCCTTGCAAAGGAGGCCCGTTATGCGTACTTTACCGACAACTTTAGCTTAGCGACGGAAATCTACAAGGGGTCTAATGGAGCCTTCGAACCCACGATTATGCCAATCGTCAATTATTGGGGTTTTGGTTATACTGGAAAGGAAAAAGTTGATAAAATAGATTCACTTAGAGTAGACTCCCTACTTAGCTATGTTGGTTTCAGTAAACTGCATATTGTGAATGGGCTGGTATCTAAGAGCGATCTCAATAGTCAACTTGACTTCTCGGCAATTGCAAAAGGCTATGGCGTCGATAAGGTGGCACAGCTTTTAGAGGAAAATGAGATCTTAAACTACTATGTAGAAATAGGCGGGGAAGTCTATGCTAGAGGGGTCAATGACTTAAAGGTGAAATGGAGGACCGGGATTTCAGTGCCAGCTCCATCGGCAAGTTCTGAAGACTTCCAGCAAATCGTTTCAATATCTGGAAGTGGCATTGCGACTTCTGGGAATTATCGCAACTTCTATGAGTCCAATGGCACAATATATAGTCATACGATCAATCCTAAAACTGGCTACCCAGAAAGAACGAACCTACTTAGTGCGACTATTATCGGGCCTTCATGCGCCAAGGCTGATGGTTATGCAACAGCTTGCATGGTTCTTGGACTGGAGAAATCAAAGGAATTGATAAATTTGCAAGAAGAACTAGAAGGAATACTAATTTACGTGGATGAAAATCAGCAAATGCAGGTCTTTGATTCTACCAAAAAATAAATCATGCCGAAGTTTAATCTAAAAAAGCCCATCGTTTTTTTTGATATCGAGTCTACTGGACTTAACGTCATTAGAGACAGAATCGTACAGATCGCCTTGGTGAAGTACCTTCCCAATGTAGATGAGCCTGAACAATTAGAAATGTTGATTAATCCAGGAATTCCTATCTCTAAGGAAGCAATGGAAATTCATGGAATCACCCCTGCTGACGTGGCTAGGAAGCCTACATTCGCCCAGGTGGCTGACAAGCTTTTCGACTTTATTGGTGAAGCGGACCTAGCAGGTTATAATTCTAACCGCTTTGATATTCCGATGCTCATGGAAGAATTTGCTCGAGCTGGCAGAGAGTTGGACTTAAGTCAAAGGAATACTATAGATGTCCAACGCATCTTTTATAAGATGGAACCAAGGACACTAAAGGCGGCCTTGAAATACTATTGCGGTAAAGAACTATTGGACGCACATGATGCCTTGGCAGATGTCATCGCAACTGTGGATGTCTTGGAGGGACAACTTAAGAAATACAAAGGAGTAGACCACGTAGATGGTGATGGATTTACCTTGGAAGCGCCGATCAAAAATGACATGGATGCCTTGAATGACTTCAGTAACGATCTGAAAATTGTAGATGTTACTCAACGCCTGAAATACGATTCTGACCACAATATCGTTTTTAACTTTGGAAAGTATATGGGACAGGAAGTAGGAAAGACACTTTACAAGGACCGTCAATACCTGAACTGGATCCTAGAAAAAGAATTTACGCACCAAGTAAAGAAAATCGTTAAGGCTGAAGTTAAATCATATGCGAAGCTTCTTAATTCTTAGTATTCTGTCCTTGGGACTTTTGACATCTTGCTACGAAAAGCAAGATGGATGTCTGGATTTTAGAGCTAATAACTACGACTTCGGAGCCGATGTGGATTGTGAAGATTGTTGCACCTTTCCCGACATGAAATTGAGCATAACGCATCTTTGGGGAGACACAACCTTGATGAGTGATTCAACCTATTTGCTCAATAATGGGGATAGCATACGAATTATAGATGCGGCCTTCTACCTTTCTAAGATCGGAATGAAGAGGGATGGCCAATTTTCTAGTGTCCTTGAAACAATAGACGTCGTCAATTCCGATGGAACTATCATTACAATTCCCAAAAATTTTATTTTCCCCAATACCGAAAGATTTGTCTATCCGATCGGAAGTTTTGACAAGGCAGATGAATATGATGCCTTGTCATTTACCTTGGGCATTGATGGCAAGTACAGCAATGATGCCTTGGTGGAAGATGCATCTTACTTTGATGAAGAGACCTTAACATTTACCAACTTTCGAATTCAATGTATCTCAGAATTAGATACCTTTTCCTATGACTTAGTAGGCCCTGAGACCGTAGCAAATATTGAGCTACTTGCCAATTTCGAGATTCCACTCGGCATAGATTTTACCATTCCTATTAAGGTCGATTATCAAAGCCTACTGAATAATACTACAATTGTGGGGCTCAAATCAAGGGCAGACGATCCCTTAATCTTAGCTAATTTCCAAAGCTTTTTTACCCTATAAATGAAAAACAAATAGGGGTAGACGTGCGTTACTATTACTAGAAAAAAAGAAGTATGAGGAAGTTATTGGTTTTAGGATTTGCTATATTCTTATTAGGAGCTTGTAAGAAAGAAGCTGACTTAGATCTTAATTTTAAAGCTGTCTTTGATGATCAGCCACTAGAGTTGAACGAAGCTTATGCCCTTGGAGACCTAGATCTTAAATTCGAAAAATTGACCTTCTATCTGACGGATGTCGCCATAGTGAACGAGGACAATGAAAAATTCGAGCTATGGGAAGCTTTATTTGTGGACCTAAATGGTGATCCAACAGAGGGATTTACAGCAAGTTATAAGAATTTGCCAGAGGGTAAGTACACCAAACTAACCTTTAATATTGGTGTGACAGAAGATCTGAATGCAAAAACCCCCAACGACTATAATGTAACAGATGTCCTGGGAAAGTCTGACCACTACTGGGAGGCATGGGGCTCATACATCTTTTCCAAGACAGAGGGTCGAGCTGATGCCTCAGGTGATGGAGTATATGACCTCAAATGGTTCTACCACACTGGCAGCGATGCCCTTAATCGACCCTTCGAGCTAAATCAGGACATTGTACTTGATGAGGACGCCCCAAGGACTATGGAGTTCGTCTTAGACTATAATCGACTCTTAAGATACAACGATGGTACTCCCTTTGACATAGAGGCGATGCCTCAAAATCACAATCCGAATAAGTTAGAGGTAATTACCCAACTTGTAGACAACTATGTAGAGGCACTAAAGCTTAAGATATAGGAGATGCGGTGGAGTCTACTACTAGTAATCGCAGGATTTCAATTCTCTTCGTGTGAGCGCGACAAGGCTCAAGATCAGGGGGTAGACCTTTCGAGTATTTCTTATGAGCCAGTAGCCTACCCACTAGAAATTCCTGAGCACTTTCCTAGTTTCACAATTCCGGAAGGTAATGCACTTACGAATGATGGTGTCCGGCTGGGTCAACATCTGTTTTATGATCCTGTCTTGTCAATCGATAGTACGACTTCGTGCTCCTCATGCCACCTTCCCGAAAAAGCATTCACAGATGGGGGCGCGGTTAGTACGGGAGTCGACGGAAATATGGGCTCTCGATCTTCTA
>CAZMYK010000471.1:0-4010 GCA_964570435.1 uncultured Saprospiraceae bacterium
ATTACGTTTACTTTGTTCCTTACTATTTACTGCCATGTATTTCATGTCTAGCGGGCAGACGGTAGGAGTTGTGGGGAGTGCTACCCCTAATGGTTGGGACGGACCAGATATTGAAATGACTGCAGTGCCTGATAGTGTCGGGCTATTTACAGCTACTGCTACACTAATAGATGGGGCTGCAAAATTCAGACTAGATAATGAATGGACAACGAACTGGGGAGGAAGCGACTTTCCTAGTGGGGTTGCGGAAGCAGGAGGTGACGACATCCCTGTGTACGCCGGCGAATACACAATCACTTTTGACACAGTTTCTGGAGCCTATGATTTCCAGCTGATGTCTCCGATAGGAATAATTGGTGACGCTATTGCCGGTACTGAATGGTCAGAAGATGTAGACATGTACGAAGATACCAACGGGGTTTTCTTTGTTGACATCAGCCTCCAATCCGATAAGGCCGTGAAATTCAGATTGGACAATGATTGGATTGTTGCTTGGGGAGCAGATTCATTTCCAAGCGGCATTGCTACCACCGACGGTGGGAATATCCCAGTGGACAAGGCTGGTGACTACCACGTAACCTTTGACACCACTAGTGGCGAATACAATTTTGGAGAAATTATTACATACTCTTCAATAGGAATTATAGGAAGTGCTACTGCAAATGGCTGGGACGGTGATGACATAGATCTAACGCAAAGCTCGAGCGATCCTAATGTATGGGAAGGAAACATCACGCTTGGAGAAGGTGAAATCAAATTCCGAGCAAACGACGACTGGATAATTGATTGGGGTGGATCGGCCTTTCCTATGGACACTGCAGTTCTAAAAGGTGATAATATCACAGTAGTGCCAGGAGACTACCTTGTGACTTTTAATACCGAAACCTTGGTTTATGAATTCTTGGAAGTAATATATTATGAAAGTGTAGGTATCATAGGAGATGCAGTAGATGGCTGGGATGCAGACGACAGAGAAATGGTAAGAAGTGAAATGGATTCTGCTCAATGGTCATTGAGAACCATACTTAACGATGGTGAGGCGAAATTCAGAGCGGAAGACAATTGGGACATCGCTTGGGGAGCAGGAAATTTCCCATCAGGTACAGCAGAAATGCCAGGTACCAATGTACCAATTACTGCTGGAGAATACATCATTAACTTCAATACAACAACAAGAGCCTACGAATTCA
This sequence comes from uncultured Saprospiraceae bacterium, assembly GCA_964570435.1. Lineage (GTDB taxonomy): Bacteria > Bacteroidota > Bacteroidia > Chitinophagales > Saprospiraceae > Portibacter. The sequence continues at coordinate 1,191 of CAZMYK010000471.1, forward strand.
TCGAATTGATTATTTACGACTCTGTTAGTATTGTCGGAAGTGCAACAGGTGTTGAAGATGGCAATGGTGGCTGGGACACAGATATCTTCCTAGAGAAAGATGCTGAGGATGAGCAATTATGGCAAAAATCTCCTGTAGACCTTGTCGAGGGCGAATGTAAGTTTAGAGTAAATGCAGCTTGGGACGTGAACTGGGGTGTCGAATCTTGGCCTTCAGGTGTTGGTGAGCAGGGAGGAGACAATATTCCTGTTACTGCTGGCAGTTACTTTGTTTCTATAAGGACTGACGACGGATCATTTAGTTTCCAAGATCCTTCTTTCAACAAGAACGAATCGATCTTGAGTGAGATTAAGGTATATCCTAATCCAAGTAGTGGATTTATCAACATAGAAATGAATTCAGAGCTGATAACTGGTAGTGTTAATCTGCAAGTAATTGATGTGACTGGCAGGACCTTAATCACGACTGTTAAGCAGGGAAGTGGAAATGCCAGATTGGATGTTTCTTCACTAGCTCCTGGAAACTACTACTTAAAAATGTACAATAAGAAATTTTTGGTTGCTAAACCAATAAGTGTGAAGTAAGTAATTTTTTTTGAATTTCAGAGGCCAATGAGTTTACTTGTTGGCCTTTTTTTATTGATAATAAATGATGTCAGGTGTGGCATGGTATTACTTTTCAATACAGGTTATTAAGTAGGTTAAGCATTTGAAGCAGCTTTCTCCAAGTTGCAGATCTTTTAAAAAAACGCCTCAATTCGCAAATGTGTAATATCCAGAAGTAGTCAAGAACAAGCTCATCACATGCAGATTTAGGCAAACTAAACACTAGTGATTTCGTGGAGTGCCTGCTATAGCAACAATTTGGGCTCCTTATCCTTGGCTTCTTAGATGATCAATGTCACTTATGTGAAAAAATCAGTTGAATCAGGTAACAGAATTGGCTGATGTGGTACTAACTATATAAACAAGCACGCATGCCTCTATCTAATTGGCCCTCTAGTAAAAGACTTAGCAAGTCTTTATTGCAAGGTGGAAAGTACTTCATTACTCTGAGCCTTTATCGTAGCATTCACAGAGCACTTATAAGAGAGTTAAGGGAAAAATACGCTCATGTAGCGTTTGATATAGAGACTTCGCAAATGCCTTCTCCTTGGATTCAAAAAGAAAGGTTTATGCTTGAGAAGCAGTTGATCACGAAGTACCACACGCTACTTGAATCAAGGCAGGCTGGACCTCACTTTCTGCAGCGTGCCGCACTAGCTAGACTTTGTGCGCAAGAGCTTCATGAGAGGGACGGCCGTGACTACAATCTACTTGCTTACAGCATCATGAGCAACCACTTGTACCTTGTTCTAGATATTAAGTCTAGCTTTGGAGAAGAACCTCTGCAGGAATATGAATTTAAGTCGTCCATCTTAGCAAAGTTCAAGGAGCGAACTGCCCAAGGATGCAATCGTCTACTTGGGAGAAGCGGCCCTTTTTGGGACAAAGAAGATCTAAGCATCGCGATTAGAGACCGTCACATGCTAAAGAATATCAAGAAATACATTATTTCGCATCCCACCAAAAGAGGCTTAGTCAATCATTGGAATGACCACGAGTTCACCTATCTCTGTTTCGACTAACAATCAGTCCTACGACTTATACTTAAACTCTTCTAAGTGCTTGCTTAGTAAACGGAAACCTTTCTGAGTGCTAGCCCTTCATCTGTTCTTACCTGCAAATAGTAAACACCTTGAGCAAGTTCCAAAGGGATTGTAATAAAGTCGCTGCTCTTCTTGGTCAAAACCAAGCTTCCCATCTGGTCTAGCAAATCAATCTGCCTAACCTGCCCTTGCACCTCTGTACGAAGCATGCTTCCACGACCCACTGGATTAGGAAGGACGTAAAGAGAAATAGCCTCCTCCTCATTAATCGAAGTTGTAAGTCCATTAATGGGTGTGATGGGAGAAGAGGTATATATTCTGTATTCACCAGAGATTAATGGGATCTTTTCTTCAACATTCTCAACAATAAGAGAGTCACCCGTAAAATACTCATACCATACTCCAGTATTTTGAAACTTTGGATTAACAGTACCAGACTTATCCCGAAAGTTTGCCATTACAACAGCATCCATTTCTTCATGATTGAAATGTATTGTCTTTAAATATAAATTTCCGTCATTAAAAGCATAATCCGGCGAGGAGAATGTCGGATAGGTCTTTCTCAAGTTCAATATGTTGCTGACTACATCTTGCAATTCTGCGCGCTCTTCATTTTCCAAATAGTCCCAAACAACTGGCTTAGGATCTAACCGGCATCCATTCACAGTTCCATTTGTGCACCAATTGATCGAATAATCAAAACCTAATTCTCCAAATTGCCAGAGCATTTTTGGTCCAGGCACAAGGTAGAATATCACCGAGGCTGTTTCTATACGTTCCAAAGCTCTTTCTAGGGAATAGCCACTGTTAAGTAATTCCACCATAAGACGTTCCTCATCATGGCTTTCCATATAGCCCACTAGTTTGGGTTCATTCCAGTCCCTGACTTTGTAGTCTAGTCGCTCTAGGTCCGAGGATATTTCTTTTACCGCATTTCTAAATTCATAGTGCATATTACCCCACAACATCATACCATAGTTAGCCAACTCCTGCTCTTCATCATTGGCAGCGAAGTGCTCTAGTATGACATAAGCTCCTGAATCTACAGACCAGACAAAATCAGCATAGTCCTTTAGCGTTGATATTCTTCCTCCATCGTACTGAGACATTAGGTCAGCATTACTGCCTGAATTCTTCTGTGTAAATCCCTTTGATAGGTCAAATCTAAAGCC
>CAZMYK010000472.1:0-3983 GCA_964570435.1 uncultured Saprospiraceae bacterium
TCCTATGAAGTAGGGATCTTTATAGTAGAATTGTCCAGAATGTCTACCATCATTATTTTGGTATTGCAAGCTAACTTGCTTCCCATCACCGAGAAAATTGATGTCAGACAGCCCAATCTTATACCAGTAATTATCGCGAATTCGACCGAAATTTATGACAGGCAGTAGTGTATTTACTTCCTTAACTTTGTAGAGAACACGATTACCTGCGGAGTCATAGTCCATCGTCGCAAATCCTACTCCGTAAGAGTTCTTAATTATTTGCAGGTCTCCCAAAAGATCTTCTCCGGAAAGAAATTGTGAAAGGTAGCTAGGCTTAATCTTCTTAAGTCCATCAAACTCTATTTCATATTGATCTTGGCATACCAAGGGCCCAGAAAAAAGGATGAATAAGCAGAAATAAAGCAAATTTCTTTTCACAACGCCAAGGTACATTGAAAATCCAGAATTTATTAGATGTTAAACCTGAAACCTACATTGTATGTAGCCGCACCACCATCATTTGCAAGTAGAAACGTATTTGTGAATCCAGTATACAATAATTCGAGCTCTACATTCCTAGTAAATTGATACTTACCTCCTATACCTCCTTGCATAAAGTAGTCAAAGGGTATTCTATAAAAGGGAGAAAATCCTCCTAAGGCATAAATAATAGTCTTGCTATTAGGACTAAAACTCAGGATAGCCGTCAAAGGAGTAGAAACTTGGTTGATTCTACCCTGGGAAAGTCTTCCAATGTCCTCCCAATGAATGCCTATCTCCGTAAATAAAGAGAAGCGAGTTCCTATAGAAAAATCATTAAAGAACTGATTAAACAAACTAGGTCCTTGCCAGTCGATGTATTGTTTTCCCTCACCTCCTGAAAGATTTCTTCCAATAGGGAATACAAGTCTACTTTGGATCGAAAAGTTCTGCCACTCGGGTTTAGGAGCCCATCTTATCTGTGGACCAAAATTCGTGATGGCTTGGCGGAACTGTCCAGATTCAGGACGACCTATCACATCAAAAGGTGATGAAGGAAAGCCACTATTTAGAACCCTCCTATAGGAAGTATTAAAACCTAGATTGAACCTTCTATTAATGCCATACAAGAAACTAGTATTGGTTGTAAAGAAAGAAGATCGACTAGATCCTCCTGTCACTTGTGAATAAAGGTTATTGAAAATTTTCAACTCTATTTGACCCTTGGGTATGGTTGAAGATACAATGTAGCGCGAAGCATTTGCAGCTACCGGTAGGGGAGTACTAGCGGTTGAAGCCGCATTTAGCGTCCAGTCATAGGGATAGTAATCCACTGACTTATTCTGTTCTAATTGACTACTTCGGTAGCCATTGATATATTCGAGGATCGACGACTTGCTGTTGCCGAAATCAGAAGCATACCACTTAAAAATCTGCGACAGTTGAATCTTACCTTCTTCTTCATACAGGAAGTTTGGATTATTAAGAGCCAATTTTGTCTGTGTCTCTAATTGTTCTTCTATTTTCTCCGGCACATATGCAAAGTCGGTAATCGGCGGACAACCTATTGCTCCACAGACTAAAACAAAGTGAAGTCTAGGATCTTCGAAGGCATCCAGCAAGTCCCTTTTTTCAAAGTCAGTTAGGGTCGTAGTCTTACCTGCTATGGTGACTTTCTTACGATCGAAGAAACCTGAAATATCTTGCACAGAGGCAAGTGGGTAGGCTTTGCTAGCTTCGTTAATCACCAATAGATTGTAAACGTTAATAAGATATGCCTTCCTTTGACTTTCACTAAGACTACTGAAATCACTAGTTTCTATTGTAGCAATGAGGTCAGATAATTCTCCGTTGCTCTTCAATTGCATATAGTCCACTAAGCCATCTTTGACATTAGACTTCAGAAAGATGTCCACTTTTTCAAAAAATGCCTTGTCAATAATTTGGCTCCATCCTGCTGAAACAAGCAGCAAGACAAGTAGTAAAGTTGTTGTTATACGTTTCATGTGAATCATAACCTATCTTGACTTAATCTTGTTGTGAAAAAAGAATAACGAAAGTATAACAAATTAGTAATGACTTTGTGATGACTTAAGCTGTCGTATCTAGGACAATGGATCTTGATAGCCCTTACCCTCCAAATTAGTGATCTTTTGAGCTACCTGTTCTTTCATTTCCTTCTTGTACTTGATAACCTTTTCGAGAACACTTGGGTCACTTGACCCAATGATCTGTGATGCGAGAATGCCAGCATTTTTTGCAGCATTTAAAGCAACAGTTGCTACAGGTACACCATTTGGCATTTGTAGAATAGACAGGATTGAATCCCACCCATCTATAGAATTAGAAGATTTCACGGGTACGCCTATCACTGGCAAAGGACTTAGACTTGCGACCATACCAGGTAGATGTGCAGCTCCGCCAGCACCTGCAATAATAACCTTTAGCCCCCTTTCGTGAGCACTCTGGGAATAGGTAAACATCCTTTCAGGAGTTCGATGTGCACTGACAACTGTTAATTCGAAGGGAATATCGAGTGACTTAAGAAATTCTGCAGCTGCTTCCATGACTGGTAAATCAGAATCAGAACCCATTACAATACCTACTAAGGGCGTTTTCATATGCTAACTTTTAATGTTTGTTGTACGTACTTTGCTTTATCTATAGCGATGCTTAATTCATTATCCAGGATCGTAGCATGACCCATTTTTCTACTAGGCTTGGTTTCAGACTTCCCATAGAAATGTAGGTGAACATTACCTTCCTTGAGACAACGGCCCATTCCCTTATAGTCCACAATTCCCGTCACCTCAGGCTCCCCTAAAAGATTTACCATCACAGCAGGCGAAATAAGGTCCACAGCACCTAGAGGCATATTAAGTACCCCTCTAATATGCTGCTCAAATTGTGAAGTGATGCAGGCCTCAATTGAGTGGTGCCCTGAATTGTGACATCTTGGCGCCACCTCATTTACTAGAAGATCTCCCGACTTAGTGAGGAAGAATTCTACCGCTAGCAAGCCACAAATATCAAACTTAGAAATTAGCAAACTCGCAATTCGGTTCATCTCATCTATTATTTGCGAAGAGAGTTTAGAAGGCGCAAACAAAAAATCCACAAGATTGGCATCTGGATCAAAAACCATTTCAACAGGGTCATAGATTTTTACCTCGCCATCTTCGTTTCGAGCTGCAATTACTCCGATTTCTTTTTCTATATCAACCAAGTCTTCTACAAGGCTAGAAGTATAGAGCAGCTTTCCAAGGTCTCCTTCCCCTTTGATAACCGATACTCCCTTGCCATCATAACCTCCAGTTCTAGCTTTCTGGACAAAGGGGTAGGTGATTGCCCCTGCATTAATCTGTGAAATAATATCATCAGCCGTCTCATAAAGACTAAATTCAGAACTTGGAATAGCATTTTCAACATAAAATGACTTTTGCAAGCCCTTGTCCTTAATTATTTTGAGTGCCTCAGGTCTTGGGTGAACTTTCACACCTTTTTCTTTGAGATCAAATAAGGCTTCTAGGTTTACGGATTCTATCTCTATGGTGAGCGTATCCTTATCCTTTCCAAATTCCATTACATCTTCATAATTTGAAAAATCACCCACAAAGAAGTTGGGACATACTTTTCCAACTGGGAATTCCTTACTCTGATCCATGAAACTAATGTCGAGGTCCCATTTGAGAACAGCTTCGTACATCATTCTACCGAGTTGCCCTCCTCCAAGTATTCCCAGTTTATTTTCTCGGTAGCTCATTTTGGTTTGTTCGTTTTCGCAAAAGTATTAATTTTAGTGCATATGAAGAAGATAATTAAGAATGTCCGAATTGTAAATGAAGGGCAGCGGATAGAAGGAGACTTATTAATTGTCAATGGGAGGATTGAAAAAGTCGGTGGAATCATCACATCATCAGAAGCCACAGAGGTGGATGGAGGAGGAAATTTTCTTCTGCCCGGTGTCATTGATGACCAAGTTCATTTTAGAGAACCAGGTTTGACGCATAAGGGAGATCTTA
>CAZMYK010000473.1:0-3976 GCA_964570435.1 uncultured Saprospiraceae bacterium
CACAAGTATAGCCTCCAAGAGCAAGTATATATCAGTAGAATTTTTCTCACGAGTGATCCAAAATTATCTTCCAAGATCGCTGAGTCGCTCTTGGAAAAGTCATTCTACAAGGAACAACTTGGAAGGTTTTGGAATCGAAACCAAGGCTCTATTTACAGTTCATGGGACATCAGTCTTCAGGCAAGTATGATCGCACTCTTTGATGAATTGACGGGACATGATGATCAAATAGGTGAGATGAAGTTTTGGCTAATCAGCAATAAAAGAAGCAACTCATGGTCTTCTTCTATTGCTACTTCGGATGCGATTTATGCCCTTTCATTGGGAACTTCCAGCTCATTTGGGAAAGGAAGTCCAATTGTGACTAGGGTCAACAAGGAGGTCCTACGGAGTGACCAAGTAGCTGGCTTGAACTACCGAAAAGATGTTTTTAGCGGAGCAGAAAAAGTAGCAGACATAAGTTCTGTAACATTTGAAAATTCAAATGATAACAAGGCATGGGGCAATGTGCACCACCAATTCTTTCAGGACTATGAAGATGTTGTGAGGACAGACAATGATTTCTTGGATATTAAGAAGGAAGTCTATCTAATTGCTGCAAAGGACGACTTAAAGAATGTGGAAGGAATCGATCTTAAATTAGGAGATAGAATTAGGGTTAGATTGGTAGTGAATTCTGACCGACCAATGGACTTTGTGCACATTTCAGACGATAGACCTGCCGGGGCAGAGCCAAGTGACCTCAGCAGTGCTTATGTTTGGAAGAATCGCGCGGGCTACTACAAGTCGATCAAGGACCTTGGCACTCACTTTTTTGTAGACCACCTGGCCAAGGGACGATATGTGTTTGAATATGACATGTTCATCAATAACTTGGGCACATTCAATGCGGGGGTCGCTGAAATACAGAATGTTTATGCACCTGAGTTTAATGACTATAGTAAGTCGATTTCTTTAGAGGTTGTCGAATAATTATTTATAAATCTTTCTTCAGGAAACTCCAGTATGCAAGGCTGATAAAGATACAAGTATAGATCAATGTCAAGATGGCTGCCGTCTTGTAATCAAGTAGGAAATCAAACTCAACGGTGTCCGGAATGAAGCGAGCAAACCTGTAAAACGGAAATGGCTGTAGATCCTCCACAGCATTCATCGGCCAGTAATTCATTGTTTCATTGTCTAGTAGTCTCTTATGTCCAAGCCATCTTACTAGTGGCTCAAGAAACAAGATGTAGGACCAGAAAGTGAGTACTGCAATTCCCGAACGTCTTATGACGATTCCGATAAGGAGGCCGAAGGAGAGATAGCCCATGCACATGAGGAAGTAGCGAGGGATCGCTTGCCATTCTTCGAAGGCCAGAGCCAGCGTGGGATCTTTCGTACTAAACCAACCAATTACAAGGGTACACAACATATAGTATAGTGTGGCAAACAGACTGACCGTCGTGATGGCAATCAACTTACCAATGAAGAACTCAGTTCTGGTCTGCCCATTGATCACAGCCTGCCTCATAGTTTTATTAGTGACTTCAGAGGTGACAAGGTGGACGGCAATAAATCCTAGGCAGAAAAACACCAGCCAGTTGCCAGCGAATCCCATCCATTCCCAGACCGTTGGGAACTCAAAGAATATATCATTAGAAAGCAACACTGGTGGAATTGGTTTTACTTCTTTTCCGATAAATATCAGCGTGGGAAGAAACAACATATACATTGAGATTAGCATCGTCACTACTGCATTCTTTCCAAACTTTTGGTATTCAAGTTTTAGATAATTAATCATCCTAGTCGATTTCTTTTGTTATTTCTAAAAATTCTTCCTCTAAACGGCGCTTTCTCTTGACAACATGTGTTGGGATGATTCCGCCATCAATACACTTCTTTACAATCGCTTGGAAGTCGTCTTCATTTTCAATACTACATTCAATAAAGCCGGACTTTTCGGAAGCATTCTTTATTGCAGAAATTTCGCCGAGTATACTGCGCAGCTTTTCTAGGTCTGGCGCCCCAATTTCGATGGTCGTGTCCGTGCTCAGAATAGAGCCAACAGAACCTGTGGCAAGTAGATTGCCCTTCTTGATGATCGCCACATGTGAGCAGATCTTCTCGACCTCGTCTAGAATGTGGCTGGCCATGATTACCGTCTTCCCAGAATCAGCGATATCTTGCAAGGTCGTCCTTACCTCCGCTATACCTTGAGGATCCAATCCATTTGTAGGCTCATCAAAAATAACCACGTCCGGCTGACCAATTAGGGTCGCCCCAATCGCTAGTCTCTGTTTCATTCCCAAAGAGTAGGTCCTGAATTTGCTCTCCCTTCGTTCGTAGAGATTGATCTTGTGGAGGATGGCATCAAGGTCATCGTCCTTGGAATTTTTAATCCTTTGGACAATTTTTAAGTTAGAAATGGCATCTAAGTAGGGATAAAAATTGGGTGTTTCTAGAATAGCTCCAATATGACGACGGGGATTATCGCCGTACTTGCCATCAAACCAGGAGTATTTCCCGGAACTTTGTTCTAAGATCCCTAGTATAATCCCAAGTGTCGTAGTCTTACCGCTACCATTAGGCCCAAGGATACCATAAACCTGTCCGGCATGGACTTCTAAGTTGAGACCCTTTAATGCCTGGATCTTACCATAATTCTTATGGAGGTCGTCTATTCGTAGTACTGACATATTGTTGTTAGTTCGTCTTGTAGGATTGAATATAAGGGAGATTGTTTAATTTTATAATTAAATTACGATAAATGGCCGATCCTTCGGGACAGACAGTTTTTGCAGTGAGTGATCTAAGTGTGACGTTTACTACCTTGAAGGTGGTTAAGGACGCATCTTTCTCAGTTCAGGAAGGTTCTTGCCTAGGAATAATCGGCTCCACAGGAAGTGGAAAGACGTTGATGCTGCTTAGTGCCCTAGGGCTCCAAGATGAATCAGCCACAGTGGACTTTGCAAAGGTTTCTGTTTTTGATCATGAAGAAGTGCAGAACCTTTTACCTAAAAGACTTGCAGTGGTCTTTCAAAATGCTTCGATGGCTCTAAACCCCATCAAAAAGTGTGGCGTGCAAATTTCTAGGATTCTGAGAAAACAGTTCGATTTGTCCAAAGCAGTTGCAAGGGCAAGGACGATCGAAGCCCTCGCTAAGGTGAAATTGGGCAATGCAGAAAGAGTTTTCAATTCCTATCCCCACGAAGTCTCTGGGGGTGAGTTGCAAAGGGTAATGATTGCCATGGCTTTGGCCTGTGACCCTGACATCCTCATCTTAGACGAGCCAACAGCTTCTTTAGATAAGGTGCTCGCAAGGAAGATCAAAGACTTGCTGCAGGATCTCCAAGCTAGTCAACAGCTTAGCATGATTGTAATTTCACACGACTTGGAAATGGTAGCTGATTTGGCAGATCAGATAATGCATGTCCATGACGGTGAGATATTGACAAATCAAAGCAAGGAAGACTTCTTTCAGCAACCTGGCTCCGATGAATCGCGTTCACTAATTGAGGCATATAGGACTTTTAGAAGTGGATCATTTGTAGCATCTACAAGAGGCCAGCGACTCTTAGCTTTAAAAAGTGGGGGATTGCTCTTCCCTTCGGGTAAGTATGCCTTTGAAAACATTGACCTAGAAATCTTTCAGAATGAAAAGCTGGGTATTATTGGAGAATCAGGTAGCGGAAAGTCAAGCTTAGCTAAATGTCTTAGCGGAATCCTAGATCTGACTTCAGGTGAAATACAGTCATCTGACGAGCTAGGAAAGATCAGTTACATCTTCCAAGATGCCTATAATTCTGTAGACCCTGATCTTTCTGTCCGTAAAATAATTAATGAAGTTCTTCGTCTGCAAGACCGCCCCCAAGCAATCGAAGCAATCATGGAGAGCGTTTCCTTGTCCATGGACCTCTTGGAAAGAAAAATCCATCAACTTTCTGGTGGTCAACGCCAACGAGCGAATCTTGCTCGAGGCCTTGCCGCAAATCCC
>CAZMYK010000474.1:0-3964 GCA_964570435.1 uncultured Saprospiraceae bacterium
AAAAGGTCTCAAGGCAAATTGCCCAGACGATGCTGATGTGCAAGCCGTAGAACTTCCAAAGTTTTTTGACCACCTAATTGATAATAAGTTCCTGGGAAATAAGACCAAGCAAGGATTTTACAAGAAGACCGGTGAACGCAATGAAAAGGGTAGGCCAATCATCCTAGGATTAAACCTTGAAACCCTAGAGTACGAAGCCACAGCTCCGGCTAAACTTCCCGTTCTAGGTGTTGCAAAGCAGATTGATCATCTTGATAAGAGGATCAAAGCGATCTACAAGTCTGATGACAAGGGAGGGGAATTCATTCGCAAGAGTTTTGCGTCTATGTTTAGCTATGCCTCCTTGCGCTACCCGGAAATAACAGAGGCTGTCTACAATATCGACTATGCCATGACCGCAGGTTTTGCTTGGGAGCTTGGGCCCTTCGAATACTGGGACATCATTGGTCTAGCAAAGGGTATTGAAGATGCAGAGGCGGAAGGCGAAAAAGTTGCAGATTGGGTGAAAGAAATGAAGGATGCGGGCTTTGAGTCATTCTACTCGTCAGAGAATGGAATGAGAACTTGCTACAACCCAGCCACTAAGAAATATGAGGCACTACCGAGTGCGGAGTCATTTATTGTCCTAGATAACTATAAGGAGAAAGCTCCTGTTTTCAAGAATGACGAAATGACCCTACATGATATTGGTGACGGTGTCTTGTGTCTGGAATTTACTTCTAAGATGAACTCGATCGGAGAAGGTATTTTGAGAGGTGTTCAGGAATCAATAAGAATCGCTGAAGAGGATGGATGGAAGGGCATCGTAATTGGAAACAATGCACAGAATTTCTCCGTTGGAGCGAATCTAATGTTGATCGGGATGCTGGCCTTCCAGCAGCAATTTGATGAGTTAAATATGGCAGTGAAGTTGTTCCAAGATACAACCATGAGGTGCAGGTACTCATCCATTCCTGTTGTCTCAGCCACTCAAGGCTATGTATTCGGTGGTGGGTGCGAAACCTTGATGCACTGTGATGCAGCCTCAGTTGCTGCAGAATCTTACATTGGCTTAGTTGAAGTAGGTGTTGGGCTAATACCGGGAGGAGGAGGAACCAAGGAGTTCGCTCTTCGGACATCAGATTCATTCTTCGAGGGTGATGTGATGATGCCTTCACTAATCGAAAGATTCAGGACAATTGCTACAGCCGCAGTGGCTACTTCAGCGGCAGAAGCTTACCAACATGGCTACTTGATTAAGGGTCGTGACGAAGTAGTGATGAATGCAAAGCGAAATATCGCAGAAGCAAAACACAAGGTGCTCTACCTTTCGGAAGGATATGCAGCACCAATACCGAGAAAGGACATCAAGGTCCTAGGTCGCGCTGGTATGGCAACACTTTATGCCGCAGCTCATTCACTGAAACTGGGACGATATGCTTCCGAACATGATATTAAGATTGCACAGAAGATTGCTTATGTACTTTGTGGCGGAGACCTTTCAGAGACTTCCTTGGTTTCGGAGCAGTACCTCTTAGACATTGAAAGAGAAGCCTTCTTGAGTTTAGCTGGAGAACAAAAGACTTTGGAACGAATTCAGCATATGTTGGAAAAGAACAAGCCACTAAGAAACTAGCTACGGATTTTATTTGAATCACTAATAAAAAAAATAAAAATGGACGCATATATAGTAAAAGCATATAGATCAGCTGTAGGTAAAGCTGGAAAGGGTTCTTTGAGGTTCTATCGTTCAGATGACCTCGCTGTGGACGTAATTAAATACATGATGCAAGAAGTCCCAGACTTAGATCCGAGTCGGGTGGATGACGTCATCGTTGGTTGCGCTAATCCTGAAGGAGAGCAAGGCCTACAAATCGGTCGCCAGATATCGGCAAGGGCCCTAGGGAAGGAAGTACCGGGCATCGTAATTAATAGATATTGCGGATCTGGTCTTGAGGCCATTTCTATAGCTGTTGCAAAGATTAAAGCCGGCATGGGGGAATGTTTTATCGCGGGTGGAACGGAAAGTATGAGTGCTATTCCGATGACGGGATACAAACTTTCGCCAAGTTACAAGGTTGCAGTGGAGCAGCCTAACTACCTCATAGGAATGGGATTGACTGCGGAAGCGGTGGCAGGTAAATATAAGGTGAGTCGTGAAGACCAAGATGAATTCTCGTATAACTCACATGTTAAGGCTGCTAGCGCAATCGATAGTGGACGATTCGAAAGTGAAATCGTACCTATAGATGTTAAACATGTCTATGTGGAGGATGATGAAAGAAAGGAAAGAGACTACACTTTCAGGGTAGATGAGGGCGTGAGAAGAAGTACAACAATAGAAGCACTTGCCCGCCTAAGACCTGTATTCGCAAACAAGGGAAGTGTAACAGCTGGAAATTCATCACAAACTTCAGATGGGGCGTCTTTTACCTTGGTGATGAGTGATGCAATGGTTAAGGAACTAGGTTTGGAGCCTATCGCACGATTAGCATCTTGTTCAGTGGCAGGTGTCGATCCCTTGTATATGGGAATTGGCCCATGTGCCGCTATACCAAAGGCACTTAAGCAAGCTGGAAAGAAACTAAGTGACATTGAACTGATCGAACTCAATGAGGCCTTTGCGGCACAGTCGCTTGCAGTGATTAGGGAGGCAGGTTTGAACCCTGAGATTGTGAATGTCAATGGTGGGGCGATAGCACTTGGACATCCTCTGGGTTGCACTGGAGCGAAACTATCTACACAATTGTTCAATGAGATGAAAAGAAGAGGTCAGAAATATGGGATGGTCACAGCGTGTATTGGAGGAGGACAAGGTATTGCTGGAGTATATGAAATGATGTAAGTCATAGGGATACCGAAAAAATAAGGAGGGGACCGCAATTGGGGTCCCCTTTTTTTGTTGACTAAGGATTAGTTATCTGAGAACGTACTTTCGGTCTTGGGTCTCATGGTGTCACTGAAGATACCTTTCAAATGTGATGATGACATTTGCATAGTATCAGCCATCTGTTTGATGAGTTTGATTTCCGAGTCATCGACATTCCCGTCTGATGCAGCAACCGAGATTGCGCACTTGATTATGATTTCTTTTCCATGCTCATTCAGAGACGGAGTGACTTTTCGTAAGTAGGTGGAAATGTCCTCGTTTTTTTCTTGCACGATCTTCACGTATAATTCCAATTCATCTAGTGTTACATCATTGTGTCCGAACTTGTTGATGATTTTCTGGACAGTAAGCATTTCATTCTCATCTATTTCACCGTCCGCTAGCATTATTAATATCATGCAATGACGCATAGCTTTTTCGTACTCAGATTGAAAATTATTTTCTTCAGCTTGCGGATTGTAGTCCAAGACCCGAGTGACAAAGGTTCCTCTGCAGGTTTGGCATTCGACATATTCCCCTGCTGAACCCAAGGGGATCAAAGGAATAAAGTAAAGTGTGAAAAAGTTGGTGACTTTCTTATGCTTGTAGTGTTCTTCCCTTGCACATTGAGGACATAAAAATTCGCCCTGTTTGATGGTAGATTTCACACCACGTGTTCCGAAAATGATCATGAATGTTTGTTTTTTAAGTTAGCGATTATAGCAGTCTACTTGAGATGTAACGATGTGAATATAAGAATTTTATGCCGTATTTGTGATGCCAGGACAGAAGAGCTTAATCAGGACAACGTTTTGTTATCAAATCGATTGCCATGAACCATAGTCACATAAAAGTAATGCTAAGAAAGGTACCATTAATTTAGGAGGAGAAGAAGATGTTTTGATAAATCACAAAAAGACTGGGACCTAATTAAGCCACATCCAAGGCATATACTAGACTAGTTAGCATGAATGGTAGCATAATCCAAAACCACGAAGGGTTTAGAAACAAAAATCCAAAACAAATTGCTGTAGACACCAAGAAAATGATCCACAAGACTCCTTTTGATATTTTTTTTGAACCTGAACCAGCCATTATCATTATTAATTTGATGCA
>CAZMYK010000475.1:0-3960 GCA_964570435.1 uncultured Saprospiraceae bacterium
AGGTGATGTAGTCTAGGAATAATTGATTGTCAGGAGATCCTTCGATGACTGGATTGGCCAGATCTGTGGTGTCCAGCTTGATGTGAATATCTCCTTCAGTCTCATTGACAATAAATTGGATATAGCGATTTCCAGGGCTTAGAAGGAGCAAATATACACCTTCATTTAGTGCTTCTTCGCTTGTATGGATGTAGTTAGAATTCTCGTCTTTCCTGATTGTGTCTAGGACTAATTGACGGTCACCGTAGTAGTATCCAATGACTGCAAATTCCTGATCGTAATTATTAGAGGTGACGGTGATAGATCTCGCTAAATCGTCTTGTCCGTGGATTGCTCCAAAAAGTATCGCTACTAGAAAAAAAGTAAGTCCAAGTGTTCGCATTCTACTATTATGTATATATTAATAATCAAACGCAAAGATAGCAGATAGCATTCATTTAGCAATTATCTTAGGAAATCATTAACTTTAGTTGTCCTTCTCAACTTTTTTCAACTTGTCTTGAAGTTCCTTGATTTTGGCCTCAAGGTCAGATATTTCCTTTTCTTTTTCCTTTATGACAATGGCTGTTTCCTCCTTGACTTTCTGTACAGTCGCAGTGGCATTTTTCTGAGCCTCATATATTTGAGAGGTGTACTCTTCCCTAAGTAGCTTGTTTTCAGAATTGTTCTCAATTCTATATTTTTCAGCATCTGAAAGGTAGCGTTCCTTCTGCTTATCACTTTCTTCAATGATGGTCTGAAGTTCTGCTTCACGTTCTTGTCTAATCTTGTCCAGTTCTTTGGATGACTCGATCCTCGCATCGTTCAGATCTTCATTTATTTTTTTAATTTCTTCATCCTTGAAGGAATTTGCCGCTTCAATGGCATTATTAGCCTGCTGATTAATTACAGCAATTTCGTTAGCACTTTCGCTTGTGATTTCGTTTATTTTTTTTGCAGCGGCAGTCTGGGCGTCTTTGATTTCCTCTGCCGAATTGGCCTGGGCTGATTTGGCTTTTTGTTGTGCGTCACGGATTTGCTTTGCTGTTGTTTCTTTACTATTCTTTAAATCATTGGCCAACTTATCTTTTGTTTTTTTGAAATCTTCTGCTAGCTGTGTTTTTTTTCCATTATAACTTACCTCTGATTCCAAAATTTTTCGAGCGTTGTCCTCCCTCATTGCCTTTAATTTTTCGGCGCCTGTACGTTTCTCTGCAAGCAGGTCTTCCTGTATTTTGGTTTTTTCATTTTGTGCATTTTTTTTCAATTCTGCGATCTCATTAGCATTGTCCTCTTTAATCGCTTGGATCTTTTCATTGGCTTCTCTATTTGTAAGTTGAAGTTGCTCCATTGCATTGGACCTACTTGCAAGCAGTTCATCTTGAGACTTAGCAATGGCGGCTTTTTTCTCAGATTCTATCTTTTCTAAGGCCTCACTTGCAGCTTTTCGAGTAGAAACCACCTTCAACGAATTTTCATTCTTCTCATTTTCGAGAGCAAGGTTCAACTTTTTTAATTCTTCTGTCGAGGCACTCTTAGCTTGGGCAATAGCCACTGACACATTGTCCTTAGTCTGCTTCAGCTGTTCCAGAGATTCTTCCTGAATTCTTTTTTCTTCCTCAGTTGCTTCCTTTTGACGTTCCTCTAGCAAAGCATTGAGTTTTTCTATTTCTTTAGCAAAGGCATCCTTTTTTTTCTGAAATTCTTCTTCAATAAGGGCTAGTTTCTCTTTTTCTATCTCCCCAGTCTTTGCTATTTTCTCTTTTAATGCCTCGTTGATTTTTACAATCGCTTCGTTGGTATTCTCCTTCAGTGTTTGAATGCGATCGGCAGACTGCTTTTCTTGTTCTTGGACATTGGCATTTAGTGCAGAAATCTTAGTACTTGCAATTTCCTTGGCCTCTATGAAATCAATATTTAGTTTTTCTTTGGCATTGGAATTAGCTTCTCGTAAACGCGTAATTTCTTCAAGGTTTCTTGTTTGTATCAATGCTTTTTCCTCTGACCTTTTCCTTTTCTCTTCAGCTAAGTCAAGTTCCAACTTTTCCTTTGCAATAGCAGCATTTTCTCTTGCCTTTGCTATGGCAAGGGCATTCTCTTCTTGGATTCTTTGTAGTTGATCTAGAGACTTTTGTTTTTCTTCCGATATTTCTACTGCTGAAAGATTCTTTCTTTCTTCAATCTTACTTCTAAACTCTTTTAAACTACTTTCCAGCTCTTCCCTGATTTTTGAAACTTCGGAATTGTATTTCTCCCTTGATAAGGAGATATTGTCGGCATATTCTAGTTTTGACTCTTCCAGAGTTTTCCCGATCTTGGTTAATTCTTCTTCCGTTTGTTTGCGAATCTCCGCAATTTTTTCCGCAGACTTTAATCTTGTATCGGCAATTTCACTAGCTGCTTCCTTTTTGGCTTCTTGAACACTTTCAATAATTTTGTCGATTTCACTTTGAGCTTTAGCTTTTTCGTCGATCAGTGATCCTTGGTTTTCCTTCCTTATCGCTTCTTTCTCTGCATTTGCTTTTTTTCTCTCCTCTAGGACACTCTCAGCTAGTTCCTTTTTCTTCCGATTTGAGTTTTCATAGGCAATCGATATTTCCTCATTTATTTGGGACTTTATCAAATCGGCCCTCTTCCTTTCTTCAGCAATCTCCTCCTTCATTCTTTGTTTCACTTCATCAAGTGACACTCGCAGCTCCGAGATTTCTTTGTCATCCATCTTCGAATAGTTGACTGGCTTTGCCTTTTTTGGAGCACCAGAGGCAATATTGTCACGAGGCAAGATGTCATTGATCTTATTCTCATTGAGATTTCCTTGAAAGCAACTTGCGAGTTGCTTTAGGTTAGCTTGATAGTTGGTAGGTAGAGATAATTTTCGCCAATCATTGCTTACGTTATTTTGCACATAAAGTGTCATAATTCTAGTCAAGGAAAACCACTTCAGGTCATTGATTGAAAGTTGAAAGGAATTTTCATAGATAGGGATGCTGCCTTTTGTTTTTCTCTTAGCCTGCTCACTAAATCGAAAGCGCTTTCTTTTCTTGTTTTCATCGATAAGAATAATCTCATCTCCCTCATTTAGAATACCGCCGTTATCCGAAACCATTTTTATGTAGATACTCTGGTTGCTAGTCTCAAAGGCAAACAAGTAGGCATAGTTACCTCTTGATACAATACGTTCAGTTGTTGTTTTTAGGATCTGTACCTGGCCTAGCGTGCTATTGTCCTTAATGTATTTGTCACAGGTTTGCGCCTGCGCAATTGAGCATGTAATGAGGAAGGCAAATAAATGACATAGGAGTTTTTCCATCTCATTCAATTATTTTGTACAAATTACGAAAAATAAAGCATCTTATTGAAAAACGATAAAATTCCCAATTTAGTTTTGACAAGTAGGAGTTGTTTAAGCTCTTTTCGCAGCCAGTAGATACAATGCAGCCATTCTGACCGCAACACCATTTTCAACTTGTTGCAAGATAATTGACTGGTCGGAGTCTGCTACATCGCTACTAATTTCGACTCCTCGATTGATGGGTCCAGGATGCATGATTGTAATAGGCTTAGAGAGACCATCTAAGAGTTTTTTATTGATTCCAAAGTGCTGTGCGTACTCTCGTAGACTAGGTATGTACTTAATGTCTTGCCTTTCTAATTGAATTCGGAGCACATTGGCTATATCTGCCCATTCTAGGGCCTTCCTGATGTCGTACTCTACGCCAACTCCTAACTTGGTAATGTACTTTGGAATCAGGGTAGGCGGTCCACAAACTTTCACATTGGCTCCCAATTTCGTAAGACAAAATATATTAGATAAGGCAACCCGGGAGTGCTTGATATCTCCACAGATCAGAATGTTCTTGCCAGCAAGGTCTGGAACCACTTCTAACATGGAAAAAGCATCTAGTAAGGCTTGAGTAGGATGTTCATGAGTTCCATCTCCGGCATTAATAATGTTGGCATCTATGTGCTCTGCAAGGAAGG
>CAZMYK010000476.1:0-3960 GCA_964570435.1 uncultured Saprospiraceae bacterium
CTAATTTGATTCGCCTCACTAACAAAACCCAAGTATTAGCCGACAACTTGGTACATGCAAAAAAGCATGCAATAACTAAGTTTATTGGTTTAACAGAATTTACTGTGCCATAGAAATCGTCATAGCCTTGCACAAATACAATGCTTTGCGAAGCTAGGTGGTCAGTACACTTGCCTTCGCAAATGTGGAATTACCTTCAAAGTGAAGAAAAAATTCTTCATTTTTAGTAACTAGTTACGTATCTAATTACTTTTATGTATCTTGTATGAACTTACATGCTTTTGAAGGTCCGAGGTTCGTAAAAGAGGACTGTGCAAAAGAAGGAGTATTGGACTGCAACAATTAGTTAGCTAAAAAATAGAACATTACCTATGAATGGAGTAAGAGACTTTGGCAAAATGGCTTTAGGAAGTAGATTGAGAATTTTGAGCGATACCTTAACAGAAAATGCCAAATCTATATTAGCATTATACGACGTCCCGCTAAAACCGAGAAGCTTCCCTGTCTTTTATGTAGTATCTAGGCAGGAGGCTTTATCCATAGGCACGATTGCAAAGAAAATAAGACACTCTCACCCATCAGTCATAAAAATTGTAAAACAACTTAAGAAAGAAGGAATACTTGACACGCAGCAAGATGAAAAAGATGCAAGGAGGACAAATGTTATCATGACACCTCTAGGAAAAAGAATTGCAGGAAAGATTGAAACCCAATATGAAGATGTCACTTCAGCAATAGAAGAAATTCTAGATAGCCAAACGCACGATCTATGGAAGGCTCTTGATGAATTGGAATTCTTATTGTCTGAAAAAACAATGTTCCGTCGAGTACTGGAAAAGAAAAAACAAAGAGAGTCAAACGCAATTGAAGTAGTGCAATATAGTAATAAGTACAAAAAGGCCTTCAAAGAATTAAATATAGAGTGGATAGAAAAGTTCTTTAAAATCGAAGATGCCGACCTCAAAGTTCTCGATAATCCGAAGGAGAACATTTTGCAAAAGGGAGGTAAGATCTTAGTGGCGCTGTATGAAAAAAGAGTGGCTGGCGTATGTGCTTTGATAAAGCTAGAAAATGAACACTACGACTTTGAATTGGCTAAAATGGCCGTGGCACCCGAATTTAAAGGCAAAGGAATTGGATATGCATTAGGGAGGGCAAGTGTTGAAGAAGCTAGAATTCTAGGAGCAAGGAATCTCTACCTTGAAAGCAACACCACGCTTAAGCCTGCAATCAGTTTGTACAAGAAGCTAGGATTTGAGAAAATACAAGGCCTTTCTTCTCCGTATGAAAGATGTAATATTCAGATGGTTCTGCGACTAAACTGACAAGAAGTAATATTTAGTGACTATACCGTAATTTGAGGATCACCTCCCTTGTGACCTACACAAAATTGCCTGTGGATTATGCAAATAATTTAGAATATCGCTAAATTACTTTTAGACACCCAACGAAACCCAAGGTCAAGTAGAGGAAAAAATGCACACGAAGAGGACATTCTTACTTCTCTTGATTAATATGCTTATAAATGCTGAATCCTTAAATCTTGAGAAAAATGGCAAAAATGAAAGTTACCGCAGAAAAAAATGAAAAGGTTGCAAATATGTTATTTGGATCTATTTACCCACACTACCTCAATAGATTGATAAAAAATGGGAGGACAAAAGAGGAACTCAACCAGGTCATTGAGTGGTTTACTGGCTACGACGAAGAGGCTTTGCAAGCAATGACTGAGGACAAAGCAACCTTTAGGACATTCTTTGAAAAAGCCAATATCCATCCGAATGCACACATGATTAAGGGAGTGGTCTGCGGTTATCGCATAGAAGAAATTGACGATGAATTTGAAATATATAAGCAGTGTAGGCAGATGGAAAAGCTGGTCGACGAACTGGCAAAAGGTCGAAAAATGGAGAAAATCTTGCGTAAGGAAAAAGTTAGCTGAGGTTAGAAATGTAGTCGTTGGCCTAGGTTACGAAACTTTGCTAGTAGTAAAAGTTCTATTGGTTTAATTCGGTATTTGCGATATATCGTATGAAGCTTAAAGCAGACTTGTTTTGCAACGATTGAATAAAATTGACCTTTAAAACTCGATGCAAAAATGAACTGGGAAACAGCTGTGACTTATTGTAACCAGTCAAGATCTTCCCCACAAATAGAAACAGTCTAGGAGGTAGTCAGTTATCATATGGTAATATCCTAAACAACTCAAGTTTATATATTTGCCTATAAAATCTGCAGATGACTAACTGTCTTGTATCTACAATAATTCCCTCAAGAGCAAAATTCAGAAACTACTGGTCCATGATTAAAATAATTTTCAGCCGTGTAATCATTATCATAGTAAGCTTATTGTTCTTTAATTCATCAACTTTAGCGCAAACCGTAGAAGTAAGTTTTCAAGTGGACATGAGCAACGAAACTGTATCTCCAGATGGAGTTCATATCGCTGGGAACTTCCAATCTGTTGCTGGATTGGGTAGCGATTGGAATCCTGGCTCAACCCCATTAAGCCATGCCGGCGGTGATATCTATACTATCACAGTAAGCATTCCAGCAAATACATATGAATACAAATTTATCAATGGTAATGCTTGGGGAATGGATGAACTTCCACCGAGTGAATGCTCAGTCGGCGCAACTAGAAATAGGCAGGTCAGCATTGGCAGTTCCAACCTAGTTTTGCCTCCAGTACCATTTAATGACTGCCTAGGAGTGGTCAAATTTTCCGTAAATATGAAGGGCCAGACCATATCGTCAGACGGCATCCACGTCATGGGTAACTTCCAAGAGGCTGCTGGTTTTGCACAGAATTGGGATCCTTCGAGCACTGAGCTAGAAGACCTAAATGGCGATGAAACCTACGAAATTGACTTAATGCTACCTTCAGGAGAATATGAATATCTATTTGTGAATGGCAGCCAATCCACATCCGCTGAAGAACTTTCTCTGGACTGTACAATAGCTGGAAACAATGGCAGCAACAATCGGTCTATAGTTGTTTCAACAAATCCACTTGATCCACCAACCTATTGCTTCAATACATGTGATGACTGCGACCCCATCCTACATGAAGACTTCGACACCCATTGGTGGAATGATGCAGTATTTTATGAATTGTTTGTTCGCAGTTTTTATGATAGTGATGGGGATGGCATAGGTGATTTCCAAGGAATCATAGAAAAGATGGACTACCTAAATGATGGAGATCCAAATACAGAAACAGACCTAGGCATCACAGCTATTTGGTTGATGCCAATGATGGAATCACCAAGTTATCATGGCTATGATGTGACAGACTTTTATGAAGTCGAACCCGACTATGGCAGCATGGAGGACTTCGAAGCATTTTTGCAAGAAGCGCACAATCGTGGTATCAAAGTTATAATAGACCTGGTCTTGAATCATACATCTAGTCAGCATCCATGGTTTACTCAATCAACTAATAATTCGAACGATTTTCGAGATTGGTACATTTGGTCGGAGCAAAATCTTGGTTTTGATGGTCCTTGGGGACAGAATGTATGGCATGGCAACGGTGGAGACTACTACTATGGACTATTCTGGGGAGGCATGCCCGATCTCAACTACAATCATCAGGCGGTGAAAGATGAAATGTTTAATGTCGCCAATTTTTGGTTGAACAAGGGCGTAGATGGCTTCCGCTTAGATGCCATTAAATACTTGATTGAAGATGGTACAGAATTAGAAAACACACCTGCAACATTTTCCTTGCTTGAAGAATTTAATGACCTCTATGAGGCTAATAATCAAGATGCCTTCGCCATTGGAGAAGTCTGGTCGAATACGGCTTCTATTATCCCCTACGTCCAAAACGATAGACTTGATGTTTGTTTCGAATTTGACCTGGCCAGCGATATTATCAGCGCAGTTAATGGAAATAATCCTACACGAATTATAGAGCAAATGTCAAACATTCTGTCCTCCTATCCTGCCCTGCAG
>CAZMYK010000477.1:0-3957 GCA_964570435.1 uncultured Saprospiraceae bacterium
ATACTTATTCGATAAAACTAACCCGGGACGCGGAGCTTTACATCGACGACGAATATTCCGGCGACCTGATTGCCAAGATAAAGCACTCATTGAACAAGCGGCAGGTCGGACCCGCTTCCAGAATGGTCTACGATCGTGAAATGGACAAGCCATTTCTTAAGTATCTAATTAAGGTATTTGATCTAGGTTCCTATGACCTATTGCCCGAAGGCCGCTATCATAACAACTTTGACTTTTTTAAATTTCCATCCTTTGGGAATAAACACCTAACTAACATACCCTTCCCTCCACTATCTTATCCGCTTCTAGAAGATCAAGATGTCTTTTCAAAAATAGCTGAGAGAGACCACTTCTTGCATGTTCCCTATCAGTCGTATGAATCTGTGATTCAATTCTTTGAGCAGGCCGCGGCAGATCCTAGTGTTACGCATATTAAGATAGTTCAATACAGAGTCGCCAAGATTTCGAGAATCATGGATGCCTTGCTAGAAGCTGTTAGACTAGGGAAACATGTTACTGCTTTTATCGAAGTGAAGGCGAGGTTCGACGAGGAAGCCAATCTGATCTGGGGTGAAAAGCTTGAAGCAGCGGGAGTCAATGTCTACTATAGCATACCAGGAATAAAGGTGCATGCTAAGATGGCCTTAGTTAGAAGGATCGAAGACAACTCGCCTAAAATATACTCCTACCTCAGTACAGGCAACTTTCATGAAGATACTGCCAAAGTGTACTCCGATATAGGCATATTTACTCACGATAGCAGAATCACCACAGAAGTAACGAGGTTGTTCTCATTCTTAGAGACTCAAAAGAAGCCGAGTGCTCCATTTGAGCACATGCTCGTTGGTAAATTCGGAATGAAGGAAAAGTTGATTAAGCTAATACGCAAAGAAACCAATATCGCTAAGCAGGGAGGAAAGGCGATTATTTTTCTTAAGATGAACAGTCTCCAGGATCCAATGATGATCGATGAGTTGTACAAGGCTTCTAAGGCAGGCGTGCAAATCAAATTAATCATTAGGGGGATATGCTCACTGAAACCAGGTATACCTGGTCTTAGCGAAAATATAGAAGCGATAAGCATTGTTGATAGATTTTTAGAACATGCAAGAATCTTTATTTTCTACAATGAAGGTGAGAGAAAAATATACATGTCTTCCGCAGATTGGATGGTTAGAAATCTGGACCATAGGATCGAAACCATCCTTCCTATCTATGACGAGGAAATAAGAGAAGTCATCCTAGACCTGGTAAGAATCCAGATGACAGACAACGTAAAGGCAAGATACATCCATCACAAAAGAAACAACGACTATAGATCTGACAATGATGACCTAGCAATCAGATCACAGACAGAGTCGTATTATTATATGAAGAGACTTACTGAGTCTTATCATGAGGAGCTTGAAACTGAGGCTGAAGATCTTACTGGAAGGTAGGCCTCAATTCCCTCCTTTATCTCTGTAAATATGAATTTTAATTTGTCCTCATCTTCTTCTAGAAGAGTAACTCTAAATCCAAGAAGGTCAGAACAAAACGACGAAACTGGAACAACGCAAATTCCTTTGGCCGCTAGCAGGTTATACACAAATCTTTGATCCAGAGACATTTCTGCATCTAACCATGAATCCCTAAGGTTTCTTCTTTCAATATCGCTTATCTCAAGTTCTTGCTTGTCATTCAGGACTCCATCTTCGAATATTATCGTATTATAGAAGGCTCCATAAGTCGGATTAAATCTGATTCCACGGACTCCCGACAGGATCTCGGAAACGATCGTGCTTCTTAAGCCTATCCGTCTATTTACCTCTTGGCGATAATTCCAATATCGATCATCTTCCATGATCAAGGGTATGGCCAATTGAGGAAGTTTAGTGGAGCAAACCTCTATCATCTTCGCATCTTCAAGAGCCTTACAAAGTCTGCTGAACGAAAGATCCTTGTCCCTGTTATAAAATTCTGTCCAACCACATCTAGCGCCAGGCCAAGGAATCTCCTTAGAAATCCCCTTCATTGATATAGCAGGAACATCACCGATGAGCTCAGCGATGGACTTCGAAGTGGCACCATTGTACAAAATATTGAGATAGATTTCATCGGCTAGGATAAACAGATCAAACTCTCTGGCAATATCAATCATTCTTAGCAAGGTAGATTCAGGATAGACCATGCCAGTCGGATTGTCCGGATTAATGATCAGAATTCCAACAATATTAGGGTTGTATTTTACCTTAAGGTGCAAGTCATCTAAGTCAGGTAACCAGCCATTATCAGGATCAAGGTAGTAGGTAATCGGTTGGTCATTAGCATGAGCAGCCTCAGCAGAGGAATGTGTCGAGTACGCTGGCGACGGTCCGATCACCCTTGACGTAGGCAGAAGAAATTGGTAAACTTTCGAAATGGCATCACCTAGTCCATTGAAAAATATGATGTCTTCAGGAGAAATTTGAGTTCCGCCCTTTTCATTTGTTTTCTTCGCCAAATAAGACCTCGTTTCAAAGACTCCTTTCGAATGACAATACCCATAGGTCTCATCTTTATCCATCAGATCCTTCAAGATATTCTTAATCCACTGTGGCATCTTATGATTCTTGGCAATAGGATCGCCAATATTCTCCTTAAATACCGGGTATCCAATCTGCTCGAGTTGCTCCGCCTTTTTTACAATTTCCCTGATTTCATACTGTAATTCACGTGCTCCAGGACTAATTAAATCTTGCCTCATAATGAAATATTGCGATTGGGCGCGAAGATAAAAGAAATATATATTTCAAGCCCTTGGTGATATTTCAAAAAAAAATGAGATTCTGCAATAATTGCGATTGGCTCATCATTTCTTTTACTAGACTAGTAATTCGCCAACAATCTATCTAAAATCTATTGGCAGGTTAGAATAAATTTATTCCATAAGCATCAGATGATATGCGTTACTTTCTAATTCCCAACGTCTTATAATAGAAAACTCGTATCTTTGCGAGAAGTTATAAAAAATGCAGAATGATGAAAAAGATTATAATCCTACCCTTAATTTTCTTGGCCTTAAGCTCTTGCAAGAAGGATGATCAATGTCCCACTGAGGATTTCACTGGTACCTATATGGGTAATGCAGAATGTCTCCTAGGCCTTACTAATCAAGAAGATATTAAGGTAGTCGTTGCGAGGAGGGATGACAAAACCTTAGAAATCGAACTACTTGAAAATGTACTGATTTTCGATATCAAGGGATGCGAACTTGATGTTGATGACAATGTTTCGCTTGGAACTGGAACGACGGGAAGTGCAATTATTACAGGTGATAAACTGACACTTAATTACCAAAAGAAGGTAGCTGGAATTCTAACGGAGGAATGTGACTTCGAGGGAATGAAGATGTAGGCTCAGATTCTAGATACAAAAAAGGCGACTCGAATGACTTCGAATCGCCTTTATTTTTTTATCAATTTTCCTTATTCTCCAGCAGCTGGTGCCATTAGTGAAAAGAATTCATCTAACCTTGGAGTCACGATGATTTCAGTCCTCCTGTTCATAGATCTACCTTCTGTGGTTGAATTATCAGCCTTGGGAAGAAACTCTCCTCTCCCTCCAGCAGTCATTCTAGCTGGATTAACGCCATAATCTGACTGGAGAATTCTTACAACTGATGTAGCTCTTTGCACACTAAGATCCCAGTTATCAGCAAATGAAGCACCAGAAAGAAGTTTTTTGTCATCTGTATGTCCTTCGACAATGATGTCAAAATTGTTATGATCATTTACGACCTTCGCTACCTTAGCTAAGACTGTCTTTGCAGAACTATTAACTGTTGCGCTTCCAGATCTGAAAAGCAATTTATCAGAAATAGAAATGAAGACCACACCCTTCTTGACATCTACCTGGATATCTGAATCATTGACATCAGCAAGAGAACGCTTGAGGTTCATTACAAGTGCCAAGTTTAAGGAATCCTTTCTCTTCGCT
>CAZMYK010000478.1:0-3945 GCA_964570435.1 uncultured Saprospiraceae bacterium
CGACCATAAATTAGGTAGGTGTTATGATTTTGGAAGTGGCTACTCCTTGGTTCATGGGCA
Organism: uncultured Saprospiraceae bacterium; assembly: GCA_964570435.1. Classification (GTDB taxonomy): domain Bacteria; phylum Bacteroidota; class Bacteroidia; order Chitinophagales; family Saprospiraceae; genus Portibacter. The sequence goes on from CAZMYK010000478.1 coordinate 61, forward strand.
CTATAAGGGCGGTTGGACAGCAAATGGGGGAGGCACTTTTGAAGGCAATTTTCTAAATATTCAACGGCTTGAAGAAGGGGGAAGACTGAAGACTTACCGCTCTTGGACCAATAATGACCGATAACATCCAATAAACTACCAAGATGAAATACATTTACATATTCGGATTTTTCTTTTTAGCGTGCAGCAATACATCCGATTCCTTCCAGCTTTCCGTCCCTGAAATTGAAGATCAGTTGAAAGGACTCAACGCGATCATTGTGGATGCTGCCTTGAAAAAGGATGTGACTAAGAGACTTTCTGTATTCAACCCAAACCCTATCTGCATGGCTGACCATCAAGCCTCCATGCAGGGCCTGGCAAATCTAAAAATCTACCACCAAAGTATTTTTGAGCGGCAGAAGCTATCTCAATATCTTAGAACGACGGTAAAGGTTTATCCTTTGAAGGAGCGGATTATTGAAGTTGGGACCTTTGTCAAATCAGGAATAATGGAGCAGGATTCAAGTTCATTTTTACATGAGGGAAAATATCTTAATCTTTGGACTATTACAGCAGATGGCGAATTACAATTGGCAGTGGAGACTTGGAATTATGACAAGGGAGTAGAAGATATCAATTCAATACTAGTCAATGTTCCAGCTGCAGAGAATCATGGTCTTTTTGAGATCGAAAGTCCTTTGACACCGGAGCAGCACGAGGGTCTTTCAAAGACGAAAGAAATAATGTCAAGAGGTGTCAATGAAAGAGATGGGGCCTTGAGAGCCACAATCTACCACGATGATGGTATCTTCATGCCCCATGACGCCCCTCTTATGCTTGGAAAGGAGCAAATACTGGAACACCTGCTCGAATATAATAGTGGAAATGTAAGTATTGATAGTTTAGAGGCAGGCTCGAATTGGGCGGAGAACTTAGATGACTTCATTGTGGAATCCTCTTTCTACTATGTAGAATGGTCTGTCGATGAATACAGCGGAATTGGAAAAGGAAAGGGTCTAAGGTTATGGAAGAAGACGGAAGAAGGAGGGCAAAAAATATTAGTGAACATTGCATTGAGAGATACAGATCTTGCACAATAAGGCCTACTTTCTCATTGTAGATTTAGTAAAGTTTATGCTTATGCATCGGTGTCTATGGTTGATAGTACTATTTTTAGTAAACTCGACTTATCTATTTGCCCAGAAAGAGGAAATATCATATGAATTAAATGGGCGACCTTCCTATGAAGTCTTAAAAGATTCAGCTGCGATAAAGACCAATAACCCATTCAGAAGGTTTATTGGAGAATGGACCCTCAAGGAGGACTCCTGGACTCAAAATTGGGGCTATGGTGACGAAACTATTGAAATACCAAAGCACCATACCATTTCAAGTCAAGTAAATACTGAGAATAGCATATTGTCCATTGTAGATGGTCCGGAACCTAATGGCCATATTTTTTGGACTTACAATCCCAATACAAAGGAAGTTTCTCATTTATCTAGTTTTGGAGACATCAGAATCGGAAAGGGTGGGGGACAGGTGAATGATAAGGGAGATGTGACCTTGAAATTGTCCTTTGAAGGAGAAACAAAAGGTACTTATAGAAGGTATGCCTATACCTGGCTGAATCAAGATGAATACCACATGAAGTCCACGCAATATTCGCATGATGACAAGGTGACCGGATTATTCTATGAGGGTACATTTACCAGGATAATTGGGAGGTCTAAGCCTACCATCACCGAAGAGGTGGAAAAGATTCTAAGTGTTCTGGATGATCACAAACTTCCTGTCGAGGAACAAATTCTTGTTTACGCAGATGATGTCATTCACATGGCACCAAATTCCGAGACGATCAAGAACAGAAAGGAACTGTCCGATTATTTAACAGTGCAAAGAAAATATGGTTATTCCGAAATGAAGCATCGTATCATTGAGATTGAAGATATTGGCGATGTAATCTTGATGCGGGGAGGGGTTGTCGGCACATTTCATCCTAGTGATGGAGGGGCGGCATTCCCATTCAGAACCAAGAACCTATTTGTATTTAAACGCATCGGAGGGGAGTTAAAAATTAGCAAGGTGATCTACAATCATTCCCCAGAAAAGTAATCTAAGTGAAAGAGATCGGCAAGGAGTGAGGTAAGTCTACACTGTCATGGGATCGTACGAGGAGTTCATTTTTTAGAGTAAGACCATTCTTCAGGAAAGCAGATGTGAGGGATCAGTCTACTTTAAGTTTAGTTTCTTCAAAAAATTTGTTGATACCCAATAGATATCGGAATTTCTTCCAAAGGTCAGGTACTTTCCATCCGGAGTGATATCAGCACCGAGTTCGTCAAACTGGGAATTGATCTTTGATCCTAGATTTTGCGGTTCCGACCATTTTCCATTTTTCTTTTTGAAAACAATGTAGAGATCAGATCCGCCGTATCCTCCTTCTCTATTCGATCTGAAGATCATCAGTTCTTCATCGGGAGAAACATAGGGATCTCCCCAGCAAGCTACGCTGTCCAAGTTCATATGGTTGATCGGTGATGGGACTACCTCTATTTCAGAATATTGGCCATTCTGATACTCACTTTTGCAGATTTCACCGGAGTAAGAACTGAAGTAGATCGATGTATCTGCTGTGACACAGGGGTGGAGGGTGAAATACGGATCGTTGAAATTGGGAGGAGCATCTAAGCTAATCGGTTCGCTCCAGCCCTTTTTTGTTCTTTCTGAATAGCAGATATCTAGTATGCCTTTCTGATTTTCTATTTGGTTCGCGAAATAGTAAATTCTACTGCCATCAAACGCCATAAAGGGCTCGCTTGTCCTCCTTGACCGTGAAAAGCTCACGGTATCAGGTTGAGACCACACGCCATTATCGTATTTCATGTAGAGTGTAAATGATGGCCTAGGATCAGGATAAAATTCAATTGAGTAATATATTTCTTTGAGGTCTGGCGAAAAGGTAATCACTTCTTCCTTCCTATTAGGTAGGGACACTATTCCCGGAGCAAATATTTTAGGAACATCCTGCGGTGCTTCTTGCCCTAGATATGGATAGGGAGCACATCCAAAAGCGAAGACTAGAATCGTTGAAAAATATAGGATGATAGTTGGAGTTTTCATTTTCTATTACTTTTCTGCAAATAGTCAAGGTGGGCCTGGGGGTGTCACATAAGGATTATCCACCACCTGCTTACTTTTTACATTCTACATAGTAACCCTGTTCGTACTCATAACTCAAATTAGAAAATATAAGCTATTTCAAAGATTGATTTTATTTTGAATAAATGTGAACATTCTAATCCCTAAAAAAATAAGGACCTAAGTACTAATTCAATGCATCCCATTCTCTTCGGTATGTGGATTTTTGAGCCTGAATTCAAAGAAAATGATCAGCCTTACTCTCCCAGAAGCGATTTCGTCAACTGTTACTAATGTAACACCTTTATTTTTTCAGGAGATTGCAATTCTATTCCATTTTTCTCAAACGAAAGAAAGTAGATGCCGGTAATCAAATTTTCAGGTATTTCCATTTGACAATTACCATCGCAGGTTTTTCTCGCTATTGTTAACCCATGAGCACTTACTAATCTTGCATCGAAAGATTCAATTCCAAAGTTGTTCCGAGTTTCTATATTAATTACCTCAGTAACCGGATTAGGGTAAGTGAATATCCCAACTTCTCTTGTGTCTTGCTCTGCAGTACTTCTACCCTCTGTAATATCTATCGGTTCGATCGATTTTATAAACTTGACCTCTTGTCTATGCGTGACATTATTAGAATTAAGCATGGTTAATACATAAATAGAATTAAGCTTTGTAGCGGGCTTAGTGAGTGATAAAATATCCGTGTTAATATCGTAAGCTCCTGCTGAAGTATTGTTCGTTTCGGCGGTGTACCAT
>CAZMYK010000479.1:0-3196 GCA_964570435.1 uncultured Saprospiraceae bacterium
GCTACTGAGGGCAAGTCTTCGGATGATGAGTGCAATTACACTCAAACTTGGACAGCTACCTATACAGATGGATGTGGAAATGAGGCAGAAGCTGTATCCGTAACTTATACTTGGAAGGAAGACAACACTGCACCTATTATTACTGAAGATGTTGAAGACAAGGACCTTGGCTGCAATCCAGAGGAGATAATTTTTGATGAACCAATTTTCGCTGGAGGATGCACTCCGCTAGAATTGCAAGGAGAACCGGTTCTTGGAGATCTTATCGTCGATGGTTGCGCGCGAGAACAAACGAAAACATGGACAGTTACGGATTGTAGCGGCCTAGAAACCACTACCTCTCAGACGCTAAATTGGACAATTGATACAGAGGCGCCTTTAGTAGTCAATAATATTGACGATAAAGACCTAGGTTATAATCCAAGTAGTATTGACTTTGATGAACCAATCTTTGATGGAGGTTGCAGTGAGGCCTTTCCAGTTGAAGGCTATCCAATGATCGACGATGTGGTCGAAGACGGTTGTAACAGATCTCAGGTTAGCAAGTGGAAAGTGACTGATTGCAGTGGATTGATTACTACTGTCGAGCAAACCCTTACCTGGATTATTGACAATGAGGCACCTGAAATTGTGGTTGATGCAATAGACAAAGACTTGGGTTGTAATCCTGAAGAAGTCCTTTTCGATGAGCCAGAATTCGACGGAGTTTGCAGCGATGTGGTGCCATTGGAAGGTTATCCCATGACAGGAGAAGTTATTGAAGATGGCTGTGATAGGACTCAAACTAAGACGTGGATGGTTACTGATGAAAGTCAAATTCTTACAGTCGTTACGCAGACTATCACTTGGATTGTCGATGTCGATCCACCAATGCTAATGTCTGCCTTGGAACCGCTTGATCTTGGATGCAATCCCGAGAATATCATTTTTGACGAACCCCAATTTGAAGCCAATTGTACTGAAATTGAAAATTTAGATGGCTATCCTCAACTAAGTGCAATAAGTGAAGACGGTTGTCTAAGAAGTCAAACCAAAACCTGGAGGGTAACTGATTGCAGTGAGGAAATCACAGAAGTTTCTCAGACAGCCACATGGTCAGTTGATACTGAAGATCCAGTAATTACATTCGTAAATCCTATGCTAGTAGGGTTCCAAAATGGCGATGTAATGCAGGTGCAGTGCTACGGACAAGATCCAAATTGGCAACTACCGGAAGCAAGCCTGGCTGATGTTTCAGTTAGTGATAATTGCTTAGCAGAAGTGGATGTTCAAGTCACTGAGGTAAAAATTGGTGATGGCAACTGTGAAGAAGATGGCTACATCCAAAGGCTTAGATGTTCTTGGACAGCTACTGACGCTTGTGGCAATTCATCCATTCTTTTCATCTTCATGGAGATTGTAGATACGATTGCGCCTGTGCTCTATGGTGTACCAGATGATATCGTGGTAACTTGCGATAACATACCTGAACCTGCAAACGTAACTGGACTAGATGAATGTTTGTGTGCAGATATTGCACTTGAAGAAGAGGTGGTAACTGGCGAATGTATCGAAGATCAACAGATTGTCAGAACATGGACTGCAACGGATTGCTGTGGAAACGTGAGCTCTTCTACACAAATAATTTCTTTCACGGATGAAATTGCTCCTACCTTAGTTGTTACTCTTCCAGGTGATGTGACAATAGATGGTGACTATGAGTTAGAGTTTGATTGTAATTCAGGCGGTATTCCAGCTGAGTACGGTGAATTAAGTGCAGATAATGCAGAAAGTGAAGAAGGCTGCAGTGGTGAGGCACAGATTGCATTTAGCGATTTCACGGATGAAAGTGAAAACTGTAAAGATGGAGCTGTTGCTATCCAAACCACGACTTGGACAGCCTTTGATGCTTGTGGAAATGAACAGGAGATCACCCTTACAATTCGAGTGACAGACAATACACCACCAGTATTCTATGGACTCGAATATGCGTGCGGAGAATCTGAAGACGACCTCTTTGTATATGCTATCGATGCTTGTACTAAGGCCCAAACTTCTTTTGTAGAAAGAGAAGTCGAAGGAACTTGCGGAAGAGTCGTAGAAAGAGAATACTATGGAAAGGATAGATGTGGGAACGCCACAACATTTATTCAAACAGTTGTGTACGAAGATACCATCAGCCCGACAATCACTTTGATGCCAGCATCACTTGATGGGCTCGCAAGTGGCTCAACTGTCAGCGTTCAATGTGGAACCGACTTTTCTGAATTTAGCCTTTCAGATGCCACTTTCTTAGATGAATGTGACTTCCCTCTTGAGACGTCTTTTGAGGAAACAGACTTATCAACAGGAGGATGCGCTGATGGTGCAATCGCGATGATAGAGCTAAAATGGACGGCAATCGATCTTTGTGGAAACACTACAGAATTCATCATCATTGCAGAGCAAGTAGATGATGTAGCTCCTAGTATTGGCCAGTTTAGTAGGGAAATCACTGTAGCTTGCAACAGAGACATCAAGGACATAGAAGCCACCGATGAATGTAGCGCTGTAGAAGTAGAATATGAAGACGAAATCATTCCTGGTGCATGTCCAAATACCTACGATATTATTAGAACAATCATAGCGACTGACGGATGTGGAAATGTTGCTAGCGCAGAACAAACTATTCATATTGTTGATAACCAAGGACCTCAACTTATGGGTCTAGAAGAATATGTATGTGAGGATCTTGGAATGCCAGAAGTCTATGCAATTGACAACTGTGACTCTGAAGACATTGAGATTTCAATGGTACAAGACACCCTCTTCAGTCAAGACTGTGGAGAAGAATTTAGAATCAGAAGAATGTGGTCAGCGATTGACGCATGTGGTAACACAAGCGAATTCGAACAGATTATTTCAATTGATGACGAGACAGCACCTGAACTGATACACAGTGCAGAATTCATGAAATTCGAAGGTAATTCAGTTGATGTCTTCCTTTCTAATCCAGCAGATATTGAGTATGTAAATTCTATTGCATGGTATACCGTATTAGGTAGAGATCAATGCACAGGCGCAATTCTCAGTCCTGAGTTTACCGAGAATGTAACAGTTTCAGAGGACTGTGCCAAGGACGGATGGCTAGAACAAAGGATGTACAAATGGGAAATAAGCGATGTTTGCGGTAATACTTCAAGTATTCAGCTCAATCTGAACATTGTTGATGATGTTG
>CAZMYK010000479.1:3206-3937 GCA_964570435.1 uncultured Saprospiraceae bacterium
AGAACCTGCCGGCGAGTGCCAATTTTGGTTGTAACCCAATTCCCGATCTAGGGAACCTGGATCCTCCAACTTTCTCCAATATGGATGACACGATGAGTAGTTCTATCACATTCACAGAAGTAATGGACATGGGTGATGACTTGATGACCATTACAAATACATGGATGGCAGTAGATGAGTGTGGCAATCAAGCAGCAGCAGTACAAGTGCTGGCAGCTATCGTAAATAGTGACCTAACATGTAATATAGAAGCTGCGGAAGAAATCCGATGTAATACGCATGCTAACATTGTTAGTGCAGCTGTTGAGGGTGGTGATGGTCCCTTCACCTACGAATGGTCTATAGAAGGAACAGATTGTCAGATTCAAGGAGGTCAAGGAACAGAAGAAATTGAAGTCTACGTCGGCTTTAATACAGCAGTTATCTCTCTTCAAGTAATTGATGCGAACAATTGCGTATCCTTCTCAGAAAGGATATTGGATTGCACGACCAAGGGTGAACCAAGCCTAGGCATCGGAAATTTGACTCCAAATCCTACTTCTCAAGCTTTCGAACTACTAGTAAAATCAAGCCGTGACCAAACAATGAACTACCAAATTGTTGATGTCTTAGGCAGAGTAAGTTTGCAAAATTCAACTGAAGTGCAGCGAGGAGATAATATGATGACATTCGACGTAGAAGACTATCCAGGTGGTACTTATTTTGTTAAGATCACAGATGGCGAGTCTACA
>CAZMYK010000480.1:0-3928 GCA_964570435.1 uncultured Saprospiraceae bacterium
GCCATATTACCGTAAACCATGACAGAAGAAATGAGAACAGTGATCGGCACCGCCATGGGAATGATTGTCACAGCATAGTAGAAAACCATCTCAACTAAGAACCAGAAAGAAAGCCCCTTTCCAACTAGTTCATCGATGTACTTCCAAAGAAACTGCATGACAAGGACGAATTCCGCAACGAAAAACGAGAAAACATAAGGTCCTAGAAAACTTTTCAGGACCAATCTATCTAGTGTTTTCAGAAACATCGTACTCTACTATATCGTATTACTCCACCTAATTAGCGTGCAAAGAAGATAAAATTTAATAAAATTAGTACAAATTGTAACATTTATTTAAGTCCTCTCGTCTGACTTATGAACCCAATTTTGAAATGCAACTCAAAGAATTTGAAAAAATGGTATTACCGTTTAAAAACAAAATGTACAGGCTAGCTCTAAGAATCGTTGGGAGCGTCCATGAAGCCGAGGACGTCGTACAGGAGGTCATGATTAAAGTGTGGAAGAAGCGCGATCAATTAGAAGCTGTGAAGAATATGGAAGCATGGTGCATGACACTGACTCGAAATGAGGCCATAGATGCTACCAGGTCTAAGCACAGAAGAACTGTAGGCATGGAAACTCAATTCGATATGAGGGATGGAGGCGCAAGTGCTCAAAAACAGCTAGAAACTAATGAGACGCTACAGCGTATCAAGGGATACATCAATGGGCTCCCAGAGAACTACCGAACTGTAGTACATCTTAGAGATATCGAAGAGATGTCTTATGATGAAATAGCACAGGTTTCAGGATTTACTAAGGACCAAGTCAAAGTATACCTGCACCGTGGAAGAAAAAAATTAAGAGAACAGATTGTAAATCTTAGAACATGAATATATCAGAATTAATCGAACGGTACTTCGAAGGTGAAACTTCTCTTGCTGAGGAGCAGATGCTTAAGAAGTACTTCGCTAGCGGAGAAATTGCAGAAGAACATATGAGCTATGCGGACCTTTTTGCATTCTTCGGTTCAGAAGCTAAGATTACCTTTAATGGGAAGGATAGCATAGATCTCTTACTTGAAAAGTACTTTGAAGGAGAAAGCGAAGTGGAAGAGGAACAGCGACTCAAATCTTATTTCGCTAGCGAGAAGATCGAAGACAGACATCAAGAGTACAAAGACCTGTTCACGTACTTCGCTGTTGAAGCAGAAATTACCTACGAGGGAGAAGATGGGATAGATTTGTTACTAGAAAAGTACTTCGCTGGTGAATCTGATATCGCAGAGGAGCAGCGCTTGAAGATCTACTTTAATGGCGAAGATGTAGCTGAAGAGCATAAAGAGTACAAAGACCTGTTTGCCTATTTCTCGATAGCACAGAGTGAAGAATTAGAGAAGAACATAGACCTTAAGAAGGGAAGAACACTACACATTGTCAGGAGGACGATGATGGGGATTGCAGCTGGACTTGCTCTATTGTTAGGATCATTGTACGTAATGAATACCTACCAAGACTACCAGCAAGAGCAAGTAATTGCCGAGGCAGAAGCTGAAGAAGCACTAGAAACAACAATGGAAGCCCTAGCTTATCTAGGAATCCAATTTAACAAAGGAACCGAGTCTCTCGAACAGATTAAGAATCTGAAGAAGACCGAGATCTTTAAAGATTAGCAATAACATTCAATAACAATATCAATTACATTAAAATGAAGAAGTTAAGTTTATTTTTAACCATGATGGTTGTGGCAGTCGCCTCATCATTCGGGCAGAGTGATGCAATAGAAAAGTACTTTGACAAGTACATGGATGATGAAAATTTCACTGTGGTATATGTCAGTCCAAAGATGTTCGAAATGGTGGCAAAGATAGCTCCAGAGGACTTGGATAGTGACACCAAGGACGTCATTAAGGACCTTAAGGGCCTGAGGATCCTAACCACAGATTACAATACAAAGGCCTTCTACAAGGAAGCTAAGTCCCTAATCGACACCAAGGAATACGAGATCCTGATGACTGTCAGAGATGAAGGAACCAACGTAGAGTTCTTGGTAAAGGACCAGGGAGACATAATCAATGAGTTATTACTGTTGGTCGGTGGGGATGAATTTGTGATGATGAGTTTCGTAGGAGACATTGACCTGAACAAAATCTCAAAGCTTGCAAATTCTATTGACATAGATGGAATGGAGCACTTAGACAATCTCAACGACAAAAACTAAATCCTAATGAAAAACCTCTACCTATTGATCACTCTTTGTCTTTTGACAGTTTCACTTCAAGGACAAACTAAGGCACTAAACAAATTTATCAACCACCACAAGGTCCAAGATCATGCTTTGGCGATCAATGTCCCAGGATGGATGCTAGACCTGGTAGGTCACTCAGCGAATTTCATCGATGAGGATGACATCGAAGCTAGAGAAATTCTTAAGTTGAGTGATAAGATTTCAAGAGTACGAGTACTGATCATGCAGGATGGTCCAGAAGTAAAAAAGAAGGACATTAGAAAGCTTATTAAAGGCCTGCACAAAGAAAATTTCGAGGAATTACTTTCTGTAAGAAGTGAAGGCACACAAATTAGATTACTTGTGAGGGAAAAGAAAGATGCCATTAAGAACATCACAGCGTTTATCAATGACGGTGACCAAACTATTCTTCTGACTTTATCCGGAAAGTTCAGGTACGATGACCTTAAAAATCTAAAAATCTGGGACTACGAAGAAGATGATAGCCCCCTAGAGATTCTTTAAACAAAAATTCTAAAAAGATAACAATGAGTAAATTAGCTATAATGGGCCTGCTATTCTTGTGCCCTTTCATTTCGAATGACTTCACAGAATTCCTAGATAACTTTGTAGAAGATCGCGAATGTTCGAAAATATCGCTTAGCGGTAACCTGCTAAGTTTCAAAAACAAGGGAGATATCGATTCTAAGATAGAAGACTTCCAGCTTTACATATTCGACGAAGACGACTATCTTTCAAAAAAGGATGTTTCCTCGATCAAGAATGAAGCTCATAAAAGTAGGTTGGAGCTGCTTAACATGGTACGCTCAGATGGCAACCTTATTGAAATCTATGTTCGAGACCAGGATGACTACATTAGTGACCTCTTTGTAATGGTTCAAGGTGATGATTCCAGCATACTGTTTCATGCTAACGGCAAGATTAGATATGAGGACTTAAAGAATCTCGACATTGACTTTGATGGCTCTGAGGAATTGCGAAGGTTATAATGAAGGCTATGTCGTACAGGTAGCCAGTAAATAATAAGAGACCCTGGGAATCTATTCCAGGGTCTTTTTTTCTTCTACTTGACAGTAAATGTGGCGTTGTTTCTAACGATAATATCATTCTGCGAATCAACAGTCAGTCCGTCTACAAAGCAGTCAGCTTCTACAATTATACGACCCTCATAGCAGTCTGACGGAGGGTCCAATTTGTTCCAGTTAGATGCTGTATACCAATCGCTCCCTGGGCCAACAAAACGGTATTCCGAATCAAAAAGTGAAAAATTCTCGTTTCGCACTGAAAATCTACCACTAAATTCCACAGAAGTGCCGTAAGTATTGTAAACCACGTAGCTACCTTGACCTTCATCACAGCATAGACCATCACCATAGGAATCGAAGATATTAAAAACATAATCTCCATCTGCCACACAAGTACTGGCAACAATCGTTTCATCAGCATACTCACTACCATAATTTCCTCCAGAAAGCAAGACCTGTCCTCCAGAGCTAAGGTCCCAACTTATGTCACCAGGATAGTTGTCAAAGGTAATCTCAACAAATACCTCATTACAAGTCAAAGGTGCCTCACAACCCTTAGAAGTCAAAAGGCTCTCGCGGAATTCACCAGGTTCAAATAAGTTTCGCATTCTAGCCTTTTGCCCAGCAGTGAATAGGTTCATGCAGACGTCATCAGAGTAGTCCATATAGTTTTGT
>CAZMYK010000481.1:0-3927 GCA_964570435.1 uncultured Saprospiraceae bacterium
CCATTCGCCAATTTCATCCATGGTTATGAGCCATTCTTTGCCAGCCTTGGCTGAAATAGATTTTAGTTCTTCGACAACTTCGGGAGCACCTTCTCTTAAGTTGGCTTGGAGAGAAAGTCCATCTAAGTTTGAATAACCAACGATTTCAGATAGGACAGCTCCCCTTACTGGTTCATAAGAATGCGTATGCAGTAAAATGGGGTGGTTATAGGGATCATTCTCAGTGATAAAATCTATCATAGCCTTTCTTTGGGCTGTATTCTGCGCAACTGGTGTCCAATCAGCTGGGCCATTTTCCTCGCCAAGGTTCCAGAATAATCCCGGATGGTGGGCAAAGCGGGAAATCAACTCCTTAAGATACAATTGTCGTTGAGGTCCCGTATCCCCATTATCAAATAGAGTTTCATTTTCAGTTTCTTGTAGGACAATATGACAAGCAATCCCTTTTTCCTGCATGTGCGAAAAGAGGATCTCCCATTGCGCTAGTTTACTCACATCGAACCTGGTAAAATCTTCTGGATCGGCAAAGGGCCAGACGTCCTTCCCATCACCACCGATATTCATGGTCAAAAAATAGGCTGTATTCATCCCCTTGCTTGCAAGGTAGTTCATGGCTCCAACGATTGACTTACCCCGACCTTGTTTCCAAGTGGGATCTCCTTCTTCCCAGTCAGTTAAGTGGTCTGCAAATTCATGTACCTTAGTAGGTGGCGCAGCCTCCCCTTTCCGAGCTTCTGTTGACATCCGAAAAGTCCCATCAAAGTCAACGTAGGCAAGAAGATTCTCAGGGCTATTTGATCCTGCCTTTAGCCAATATTGTTCTTCTCCTTGGAGGTATGAGTCCTTACTTTGTAAAATACCTATGCTCCTAAGATCAGGATTTTCCTTGTCTGAGCGAGTGACCTCAAATCGACCTACCCTAATTAGCTTGCCATCCATCCGCGCGGAGTAATCCCAAATTCCTTCCTCATCTGCTGCAAATCTCACCTTCCAAATGTTTCCTTCTACGGCACCACTTTCCCCAGCTCGACCATCGGCAGCAAAGAAACCTCTGACCTTCACCACTCTACTACCATGTGTGAATTCCACCATTAGTTCATGATCTGTGAAGGGATTAATAGCGCTCGTTTCCGAAAGCATTGGTCCTTCGAAGTCCAGTTCAATTTTATGGTATTTCTGATAAATAGGCCTACTGCCAGTCATTTCTTGAACCGGCAACTTTAATCGCTCTATGGATTTCAGTTCGGGATCTCCTCCACGATTTCCACAACCAGATGCTGTGTAAACATAGTCACCTACAATGGCAAGTCCAGTACCATGACGCCCCCTTGCTAAGGAAGGCCAAGACCTCCAAGACTTGGTATGAACATTATATGATTCTACCTCATTGTGTGCGACCTTTTGGTTAGCGCTCTCGCCACCCGCAACAATAATCTCATTACCCCAAGACATTATTGAATTTCCAGCTCTTTGAGTGGGCACAGCTTGTTTATCAGTGACTTGTTCCCATCTAGATTCTTCGAAGTTATACACATTACCGTGACTTACAGTAAGATTAAAAGTCTGCCCTGTCGCTGTCGATGATTGCCGACCACCAAAGGTGTAGAGCTTATTATCAAGGACTGTTGCTTGACAGTGGTCCCTTGCATTAGGTGCATCATCTAGCACCTTCCATTCACCGGTAGCCGGGTCATACTCATCAAACCAAGGTCGGTAGCCATTCAAATGTCCATTGGTGATTCCTCCTACCATGTAAATTTTTCCATTGTGATATGCCACACCTGCCCCACCTCTTCTCCTTTGCCTAGGTATCGTGTCCCCGTAGACAAATTGATCACTCGCAGGGAGGTACTTTATCACCCTTGCCAGCGGCTTTTCCCTTGGATACTTCCCTGTCATTGCTCCCATGAGGTAGATAGCATCGCCTACAACCACAGGTTGAAAATGGTGCAGTTCAATTGGGGTAGCAGCCTTATTTTCCCACTTCATAGTTGCCGGGTCGAAAACTGAGGTCGGGTTTATTCTTCTACCACCGATTAGGTATAATTTGCCATCAAAGGCAACAAAGGCTGCCTCATGTCTAGCCACTAGATCTTCATCGACGGCTAGAGTTTCCCACTCCCAAGTATCCTGGGCTAAAAAGATCGTAGGCATTAGCACTACAAGTATGCATTTTAGAAAGTTCATCTTTTAATGTTTTGCTGGTAAGCGCGGAATGGTTTGGATGGCCTTCTGTCGCCCATCAATGTAGTGAAACTCTCCACCACTGAAGTAGCCGTCTTCTTCTAGCATAATTCTTATCACCTTATTCCATTCCTTAATTTCTGAAGACGTGTTTAATTCTATGCTATAAGCTGTATTATTATAAAGTGGGTAGTCACCTCGGCCTGGAACACCTTGTTGCTGATCCCACATCCCAATTGTAGGTCCAGCAGCATGGCCATGAAGACCAATTGGATGAGTGTAAATACTTGCATTTAGTCCTTCCTTCTTTGCTTGGTCAAGACTTAGTTTCAAGATCTCATTTCCACTCCTACCCTCTTTAAAGTTGGAAGTCAGAATGTCTTGCAAGCGGTTGCTACGATCAAAGGCTTGGTCAAGAAAGCTGGGCACTTTTTCTTCACCCTGTCTGAGTACATAGAAATGCTGTTGCTGGTCTGTACTTAGTCTCAAGTAAGTGATCCCGAAATCTACATGGAGCAAGTCCCCCTCTTTAATGATCTGCCGACTTGGCCGTTTTGAAAAAGTTCGCAGATGGTCAAAATTTTCGGGATCCATTCTTTGCAAGGAAACCGTGGGATGAAACCAGGTATCAAGGCCAAGTGATCGTACTCGGTCACGCAACCACCAGACCACATCTTCCGTTGCTGTAATTCCCGGGTGGATGACATTTTCTGAAAGACCTTCGTCAATGATCTCATGACCTATCCTACAGATCATAGGATAGATCTCTAGTTCGCGATCAGACCTTGTTTCTAGCCAACTGATGGCAAGTGGCTCAGCAGATATAACACGACTATGCAAGTTGCTAGGTAGGGCCTCCATAAATTGCCGGTACTCTGTATAAACTAGGCCATCTGAAAGACCAAAATCCCCAGATATATTCAAACCGATGTTCCTAGGATTGAAGTCTTCAATTATTTTCACCAAGGCATCCCACTGATCTGGATTCACATTCTTGTCCCAGCTGCCCTTGAGTAAGCTGCCTACATCATAACGAGCGATTGCAATCTTCTCTATTTCTTTTTCTCCTCCAGGATCATAAAATACGAGAATCGTCCTCCTCCTAGCTGATAGCCAAGTAGAAGGCAACATCGTTTTTAATAATGGATCCTCATTGTACTCTCTCGAAATGACCACCCACATCTGGATTTCGTGGCGCCTCATTAGTTCTGGTAAAACTACTTCGAATCGCTCTTCTAAGATCTCATCAACGATCTTAGCCCTTTCTTTCTCGGGCAAGATGGGAGGAATCTGGCTAAATAGTGGCTGAAACAGGAGGTAGAGTATGGCAGTAGTCACAAGTCGCATAGGTTTGTAAATATATCATATTATACCATTCATTCCATGAAGCGACCACAAATTCCTATTTTTCTACCATTGGGTTAATTATGCTTCGGATTGTTTCATAATTGATCTAACTTTGCATTGTTTAATTGAATCACCATAACCCCAAAATTCCATTTCTAAGTGCCCCAAAGCAATGCGAATGACATGGTGAGGAGAAAAATAATAGTCTTAACGACTATTTTCTGTGCTTTTTTATTGGAGATTGGTTACTGCCAGTCTCCAATAACTTTTCATGCCCATCTTAGCGTAGACAACTATCTCAAAGACCGTAAAATCAATAAGTTGGATAGGGATGAGTCAGGTACATTTTGGTTCCTGGAAACTGCCGTAATCCAAAAATATGACGGTAGGTATGTC
>CAZMYK010000482.1:0-3926 GCA_964570435.1 uncultured Saprospiraceae bacterium
TTATGTGTTCCTGTGAACCTGGACTTGGCCACCTGAAGTCTATCCTTCAGGGAGAAGGTCAAGCCTCTCTTCCAAAACAGCAAGGCAAGTGTCAAGGCTAAACAAGCGCCCAAGAGCCAATACAGCTTGTAGAAAAAATAGACTGGGAGGACCGTCCCGTAACCATTGAAGTCTGAATAGTCAAAGCCTATATAGAGTCCAGGAACTAGGTTAAAGTGCAAGATACTTTCTGCTAGGAAGGGCAAGTTCAATATTTCCGCAGCAGATGGCATCGTCAGAAAGACGATAGGAAGCAAGAGCAAGACTAAAAAGCTCACATACATATTATTAAAAAAACTATGTATAAACATTGCAACAGCAGCCCATATCGCAAAGTGAAGGTAGTTTACAACATACAATTCCAAGGCGTAGTGCCAGAACTCGAAGCGAATGTAGCCCTGCATAACTTGGGCTAGCAAGCCACCGATAAATATCATGGAGAGGAGTACAAATTGTACTTTTAGGATGGCAAGTAGACGCGTAGATAGTAGAACAAAATTGGATTGCGGTGTGGTATCGATCAAAGGGTCCATACGCGTCGTACTGCCCCGATATATAAGTATCCCAGCATATAGAAAGGTAATCAAATTGAATATTCCTGAAAATATGAACATCGGAATTCTAAGCATCTCAGCCGTGGTAGGCAAAATGGGAACATCGTATTGTGGTGCCATGCCCTTCTGTTGGATGTAAACCATCACGAAGCCTGCTAGTAGGAGTGTAAAAAAGGGCCAGCTTAGCACAGCAGATCTAAAGTCTGCATTAGAAAGTCGCCAGATGCAAAGTAGTCGAGATTTCAAATCTGTGGCATAATTCACCTCTGGCCTGGCATTCTTCTTAAGAGGAAGGATCGGTGTACTTGATTCTTCTTCAGCTGCCTGCTTTCTTTGCCGTCTGACTCCGAACTGACTTAGATCAAATCTTCGAAAAAAGAAAGCTAAAAAGACAGAAGCTAGCCCTAGCCAAATAAAGCGATTCGCTAGCAAGATGCCTTCTAAGGGGATGGTGTTACTGTTCCTTTCGCTTAGGGTCCAGTATTTTGTGAGAGATCGAACCGCAGCACTACCCATAGGGTCAGCAAGATAAACGAAGTAATTCGAAAAGCTCCCACATACGCTGATCCCAATCACCAATACAATCGTCGATACAAAACCGATGTAGATGTTTCTGCTTTGAGCCACTAAGCAAAAGATAAATGCAGAGACAATAAAGAGATTTGGAATGACAAACAGTAGGTAGAGCTTCAAATACCTAAAGCCGCCACCAGAAATCGCATCTGCGTTGACACTAGGCATTAAAGCTCCAAGATAGAATCCTGCCCCAATCATGCTAGCCACTAGCAATAAAACAAGAAAGGAGGAAGCAAACTTTGCAGCGAGATATTCAATCTTTCCAAATGGATAGGAGTATAGAAAGCTATAGATTCGGCTCTTGTAATCCCTGTATATAGAGCTCCCAATGATCGCCGGAAGCATAAATAACAATAATTGATTGATAAATCCTATCAGATAGTTAAGCCGTGATTCAGAGTTTTGGACCACGAGCTTAGGCCCAGAAACTTCTTCACTCGCCATCCCCCACATCGAAACAAAGCACAGGACAAATAAGAAGGCACCGAAAATATATGGGAGCGGATTCCGCTTCCAGAAATCTAGCTCATGTAGGAAGATGGTCTTAAACATGGTATGAGTTTAACATTGTGAAGTAATAGTCTTCCAGGTTAGGTGAGGAAGGAGAACATTTTGTGCTTGGTTTTACATTGGAAAAAATGCGCAATTTGATCGCTTGATTTGAACTATAAGACGACGAAAGAACATTGAAGTCTTCCTGATAGGTTGAGAGCTCGTGCTCAGAGATTTCCATGGTGTAGACTTTACCGGCGATTCGACTAAGCGCATCGCTAGGACTCATGTGGTCTAAAATTTCACCTTCATTCATTACAGCCATATCAGTACACAGGTCTTTTACATCTTCTACGATGTGGGTAGAAAAAATGACGATGTGTTCTTGTCCTATTTCCCTTAGAATATTAAGAAACCGTTGCCTTTCAGCAGGATCTAGACCGGCTGTCGGTTCGTCCACAATGATGAGCTGGGGATTATTGAGTAAGAGCTGGGCAATTCCAAACCTTTGCTTCATCCCTCCTGAATAACCACTTACCGCCTTCTTCCTCACTGAGGTCAAATTCGTAATCTCTAGGCAGTAGTCGATCAATTTTCTTCTTTCCTTTTTCGATACAACACCCTTAAGCTGGGCTAAGTAGTCTAATAACCTTAGTGCTGACATTCGAGGGTATACTCCAAACTCTTGGGGAAGGTATCCAAGTTGCTTGCGCAGTTCCATCTTGTCTTTTAAAATATCAATGCCATTGAACCTAATATATCCTTCATCAGGACTTTGTAGGGTGGCAATGGTACGCATCAGTGAGCTCTTTCCTGCACCATTCGGGCCTAGCAAGGCAAACATACCCTTCTTAATCGTAATTGTGATGCCATTAAGAGCACGAGTACCATTGGGGTAAACTTTACTTAGATTATCGATCTGGAGTTCCATATTCTTTTTTTCTTCAAATCTATTCCCGTCATCGTCTTGCAGCAATTATTGATGATGAAGGGAGGAATAATCATGATAAAAGGGACATGATTACTTTGATCACTAGAATCATGACCTTCGTCATTCCATTTTGATATTTTTGGCCATAAATACTTCCTTTGCAGGTATGCATCAGTTATTGAACCTATTCATTGATCAACTTGGAAATACAATGCTCCGTACCAAGGCATGGATGTATATAAGTGTCATCTTGGTCACCTCGTTTTCCATCATGAAGATGGCTGATCAAGAAGGTAGCGTATCTTATCTTATGTGGATTCTGGCTTCCTTACTAGCCTTTGCAAGCGTTTTTGTTTTTCTTTTCGTATCAAATGGAATGAACTCTTGGCTAAAGGCCGCCTCGTGGTTTGCAGCCTTCATTGTAATCCCTGCCCTCCTTTGCTACATAGGAAGTGAAGTAGATCTATTTTCGCCGATCAATAAGGCATTTAAGCAAGAATTAAAAAGCAAGAGCTACCTTATTTTCTTCCAAAATGCACCCTTCTTTACAGCAATCTTCTCACTGACATCAAGGAGGAGTCATGAAACTAAATATTGGTGGGAAAAGGCTTGGATACAAAAGATTAGCGTTTTCAGAATTGCATTGGTCTTATTTGTCCTGATGGCCCTCATCGTTCCCCCGCTATCGACAGCCTTCCAAGATATGACAGAGCAGGTCACTCTACAAAGATCGCTCTTAAACTATCTTTCAGCTGCACTGCAAGCCTTTCTGGTATATTCATCCCATTACATATACTTTTATCTTAATGAAAAGGTCTTCTTCAAAAGAATCTACACCAAATTAGGCCTCCTTCCCTACCTAGTTGCAATGATAGGATCCATCATGCTCCTGGTCCCGATTCTGACTTCCTTGTATTCATGTTTACCTGCAATTCATAGGTACTCCTTGCATCCCATCGGATTCGGCATTACGCACTTTTCTGAACTCAATTATAGCCTTCCGATCATTGTCAGTATATTCTCATTTCCCATCATCCTTCTAGTGGAGTGGGGTAAAAAACAAATTGCAATTCGATCACTAGAACAACAAAAAACGGATGCAGAACTAGCCTTGCTTAAGCAGCAGATTAATCCCCACTTCTTCTTTAATACATTAAATAATCTTTACGCTCTTAGTCTTGAGCAAGCAGATGAGACGCCAGATACAATATTAAAGCTGGCCAAACTGATGCGTTTTGTGATCTACAAGGGCCAACAGAATACGGTAGAAATAAAAGATGAAATTGCCTATCTTGAAGACTACATTGACTTACAAAAAATTAGATTCAAACAAA
>CAZMYK010000483.1:0-3905 GCA_964570435.1 uncultured Saprospiraceae bacterium
GGAAAGATCCATTTGACACAGTGCCTGACGATGTCGTCTAGCATTATTAGTTCATTGAAATTCTCATCAGAAGGTGGAAGAATGATAAATCTATCCAACTGGTCCGATGGAATTTTCACAATAGCATAGTTGACCTTATGGTTGGCCTTGTCTTTCATGTGTATCGCAAGGTACAAGGAGGCATTGTTTAGAAAGGGCTTAATCTTGGAACCTACCAATAAAACAGGTTGCACAAAGGGGAGGAGGTATTGATTAAAATAGTCCTCGACAAAGACCATCTGCTCTTCATTAAGATCTAGTCTACGCAGGACACGGATCTTATTTTTTTCTAGCTCTGGTATAAATTGGGATTCGAAAATATCACTAATCTCTTCTTGCTGACGGTTCACCTTCTGAAGAATTTCTTTTAGGATGTCTTCTGGTGCAAATTCAAGGGCTCTTTTAGTTTTCTTCCCAGCCCGCATTAGGTTTCTATGATTAGCCACTCGAACCCTGAAAAACTCATCCAAGTTAGATGAATAGATGGCCATGAATTTAATCCTCTCTAGCAATGGCAGCGACTTGTCTTTGGCCTCCTGAAGTACTCGATAATTGAAATCAAGCCAGCTCAAATCTCTATGAATGTAGTTCTCTAATACGTGGTCAGCCATATCTAGGAAAATAAATTTGGAGGTTCTTTAATTAGACTAGGTCCTCTCTGGTCAATATATTGAATATTTTGCAATTCTTGTGAGAAGAATTCTGCAATTTCTGGCGTCTTTAAATTTTCGGGCTCATGGAGCATAAAGTATATCTTTTCGACTCCTAAAGCATTCCACCTGATCACCCTTTCCTTCCATTCCTTAATCCTTTCGAAGTCGCTCTTGTGCAGGCCATTTCCAACCCAACGAACAAAGACAGTTGAAGTGTTCACAGTCATATGCATCAGATCTCTTCTTCCAGCCACATCTGTGAGTAAGGGATTACAATTGTATTTACTAAGCATTTCTATATAGGCCTCAAATTTGCTCTGTTCTTTGTGCATTTCTCCATTTCGAAGTTCTACAGCCAATGACATTTCTTGCGGCCATGCCTTTAGGAAGCGATCTAGATAGTATAAGCTTTCAAACTTGAAGTAGGGTGGAAGTTGGATGAAGGTCTGTCCCAGTTTACTTCCAAACTTAGAAAGTTGAACAATAAATTTATTGACGAGATCTTTGTTTGTTAGCATATCATTTCGGTGAGAAATGGCTTGTAAGATCTTTGGGCAAAATTTGAAGTCCTCGGGAGTCTCGTTAACCCACACATCAAGCGTCTTATCACTTGGCGTGCGATAGTGGGTTGCATTGAGTTCTATAGAATTAAATTGCTTGCCATACAACCTTATAAAATCAGCCTTCTTACATGCTTTTGGATACAAAGTACCCTTCCACTCACTGTTGTTCCATGATGTTGCACCTGTGTAGACTTGCGTCGCCACTTGCCCCTTTGCTACGGGTAGTAAAATTCGGTCCTCAGGAAGAGTAAAATTAACACTGTCTACATTTTCTAGTTTACCAAATTTCACAAGCTAGAATAATTTAAAACTCGCTCCGGCAACAATCCACCTGCCGGGCATAGGGACCAAATTCGTTTCCTTGTATTGAACATCAAGAAGGTTGTTGACATCTATGTATAGATTGTAATTGGAAAATTTCTTGCTTAATCTAAGATCTACTAGCTGATAATCTTCAAGATTTACGCGATCTAAGTACCTATAGGTTAGATTAATGTAAAAGTAGGAGGCATTAAAACTACCTAGATAGGTAAATTGGTGTCTAAGGTTTTCAAGAAGATACCTAGATTCTACTGCATCTGTAGCTTCCACATCAGCATCGATGTAGGTGTAATTAAGTTTTTGGTAGCCGAGAAAGTTAAGCCCACTAATGTAACCAAGATTGGTGCTAAGAGAAGCTTCGAATCCTGAAACCGGCACTCTGTTAAGGTTTATTGGTGTCCATTTTGGAGAAACAAGGGTGTCTCTAGTCCAATCTATTTGATCACTACCTATCCTGCGAAAGCCAGCCAATTGCAGGTTGTAATTTCTACCTAATTTTTTGACACCGAGTTCATAGTTAAGAGCCTTCTCTGGTTTTAGGTCAGCATTCCCAACGTTAGCTCGATCTTCGTAAAAGCGATCTGTGTAAGACGGCACTCTATAGGTCGTTCCCGCGCTTCCATAAACCAGAAAATTACGACTGAGGTTGTAAGAAGCATCTGCACCATAGAAAAAGTGGGGTCCAAAATCACTAAAATATTGGAAGGAGATTCCAGGAGTAATACTGAAATTGCCAAGGTCCAAACGCTGCTCAACGTATGCACTTACTAGGTTCCGTTTTCTCTCTCCTAAGTTGGTGCTTTCTAAGTTTTCTCGGCGTACCTCCACCCCGATTCCCGTTGCACCAAGATCACTTAGGTAGGTGGTATTCACTTCTGCGCCCAGGTTATTGCCAATGTGCATGTTTCTGAAGATACTTGGATTACTTCTGACAAAAAAGTATTCATCTTGATTCCTCCTCCAGTAAACCTTAGGCTTAATTATCCAAGACCCACTAATAATTTTGCTTTGTAGACCGACAATGCTTGTTTGTACCTCTTCATATTGATCCTTGAATGCAGGGCTGGCGTAGAATCCGTTTGCACCGAATTGCCTTTCTGTATAGCCAGCAAACAGTGAAGTCTCCGCTCCGTGGATCACAAACTGATTTTGGTAGATAAAATTAGTGATGTCGTAGTCAGAGTTGTATCGATAACCTTCACTGAAGTTCCTATTCAATGAAATATATTGGCTCGTATTCTTGCTTGGCAGAGACATCTCTATACCACCTCCAAAGAGTTGGTTTTGACCGGCCCTAAGATGCACCTTCCCTGTCATTTCATCAGGCACCTTTGTAATAATATTTACTACTCCTGCAAAGGCATTCTGGCCATAGATTCTTGCTGCAGGTCCTTTTATGATCTCTATTCGTTCGATATTCTCAGGAGAAATGGGGAGATTCATAATGTGATGGCCAGTTTGCGGATCAGTCATCTTCAATCCATTAATCAGAATCAAAGTTTGCTCGAAGCCACCTCCTCTGATCCCGATGTCTGATTGCACTCCGTGCGGTCCTCGCTGCCTGATATCAACACCAGTTGCAAATTGGAGAATTCCTGCTATGTCTCTGGCCGGAAATTTTGCGATTTCCTCAGCCCGAATGACTTCGATACTCCGGCTGTCCTCTAAAAAGGGCATGGAAATTCGATCTGAATAAAGCATGACATCATCTAAGATTAGCGTGGTGTCAATTTCTTGCGCTAGCAATAGCCAAGGTGCAAGCACCAGGGCTATAATGAGTTTTTTCATATAAGTAGTTCAAAATTTGGGGCAAAAGTAATCTATTTAGCTCATTACTTGTGCACTCATATCAATTAAAAACATATATTCGAACCCTAAATATAAAATACACATATATGTCAAGATCAAAAATAGCAGCGGGAAACTGGAAAATGAACAAGACATTCGAAGATGCTATGCAACTATCTAGGTCGCTTGCTAATGCGCAGCGTAGCCCAGAGACTTTGACCATCATGGGAGTCCCTTCCATATACCTTAAGTTGATTGTTGATCAAGTAATGCATGTTCCAGGACTTGAAGTAGCTGCACAGAATTGTCATGCCAAGACTTCTGGAGCTTATACCGGAGAGATTTCAGCTCCAATGCTAGATTCCATCGGTGTTAAGTATGTCATCCTAGGACATTCCGAAAGACGGGAATATTTCTCAGAAAGCAATTCAGAACTTTCAGAAAAGGTGGATATCGCATATGCGAATAAGCTGACGCCTATTTTTTGCTGTGGCGAGTCCCTCAGCATAAGAAAGAGCGGTGAGCATCTTGACTTTGTTGC
>CAZMYK010000484.1:0-3903 GCA_964570435.1 uncultured Saprospiraceae bacterium
GGAGTGTTAATGCTATCAACAATAATGGTTATGATAATATTGCTGTAGGTAACTTGGCATTAAAAGAATATACCACAGGCTATCAAAATGTGGCGGTTGGAGATGCAAGCATGCAATCTAATACTACGGGAGCGAAAAACGCAGCCGTGGGTGCAAATGCATTGATGTCTAACGTTAGTGGGTTTAACAATGTAGCAATGGGCTACGAAGCCTTAAAGATGAACGAAGAAGGAGGCTCAAATACAGCAATAGGTGTATCGTCGATGGTATTAAACGAATCAGGTAATTTCAATACATCGCTAGGTAGCTCTGCTATGACTTTTAATACGCAAGGTTCTTCTAATGTTGCAATAGGAAATGTAGCTTTGAATAAGAATACGACAGGGCAGAATAGTGTTGCGGTAGGTGCAGGAAGTCTGAAAAACAATACAAGCAAATCAGGCCTTGTAGCAATCGGAGATTCCAGCCTTTACAGCAATGGTATTGGAGCTTTAGTTGGAGGCGAGTACTTTGGCGATGCCAGCGGAAATACTGCAATTGGGAGTAAGTCAATGTTCAACAATACTATCGGCTTTTCTAACACAGCTATTGGTTATAGGAGCCTTTATCAAAATATAATTGGTGACAGAAATACAACGATGGGATATGAAGCCATGTTCGGAGCAAACAATAATGCCAATGACAATGTGGCGATTGGCTTTCAAGCAGGTCGTAATAACTCAGGGAATGGGAATGTATTTTTAGGAACATTTGCAGGAGCCAATGAGATAGGTTCGAGTAAACTTTATGTTGCGAATTCTAATACAACTAGCCCACTCATCTATGGAGAATTTGACTCACAACGATTAGTGATAAATGGTAAAGATAATGATGGAAGTTCAGCCGCCCTTGAAATTAATGGGGGCGCACAGACTTTACTTATAGACGGAAATGAAATTGATACAAAAAACAATAACAATCTTAGTATAAACGGAAATTCTTCAGGTCAAGTAAGGATAGGTACTGCAGGAAATACAACAACTAAAAATATAGCGTATGGAAATACATTTGAAATATCTAATCCAACACAACCTATTTTAAGAATGGATAGGAGTAGTGGGGCTTCATACGACTTCGAAATGTATATGAACGGACCAGACTTGAGGTTTAGAGGTGGAGTTAATGGTAGTGGGGCAACTTTAAACGATAGAGTCACTTTCGAAGCAGGAGGTAATGTGGGAATTGGGATAACGGATCCAGATAATTCACTTGATGTTTCTGGTGATGTGAATATAAGGGCTAAGACTGGATCTACTGACTTACTTCTTCTAGAAACAGATGATGGTACAGATGTTCTTGAGATTAGAGGAGGACTCAACCCCTTAGCCAAGTTATTTGGTTATTGGGATATTTCCTCTCCAGAAGTAGGATTAAATTACCCAGACAATACTCAAGCGATCGAGGTAAACAGCAGCTTTTTCATGAATTCATTAGGTCAAATCAGAGTAGGAAATCCGGCAGGAGGAAACACACCCAAGTCGGACATACACGTGAAACAATCATTTTTTGTTGGTGGGGAAGCTGACTATTCTCCAGGTATACGATTGGAAATTAATACCGGTACTGAATATTGGAACACCTACATTGACGATTCGAATGATTACAACTTTGCTTTTAACAATTCACTTAAGTCTTATATTCAAGACACAGATGGCGTCTATATGGTTAGTTCGGATAGAAGATTGAAAAATAACATTAGAAATCTAGGTGCAGTTGTTCCAGCTTTGATGAAGCTAAGGCCTACTCAATATTCATTCAAAAGTGATCTTTCTAATCAAACTTCCACAGGATTCATAGCACAAGATGTTCAGAAAGTATTCCCTGAATTTGTGTCTGAAAAGGATGGAATACTAAGAATTGGATACGATTACTTTATTCCTGTCGCCATAAAGGGAATCCAAGAACTATCCGATGAAAACAACGAATTAAAGAAAGAACTAGACGAAGTACGATCAGAACTTACTGAGATTAAAGCAATGCTCGAGAAAGCAGGGCTATAGAATATTATTTATCTTGCATAATCCAAACCTTTTAATATGAATACTATAGCAACGAAGGTTTCCATGATTGAAGACAATGATGTAATTCGAAAGAATGTAATTAAGTTCATCAGCAAGCATGAAGAGTTCGAAGTTGTAAATGTGTTCAGTTCTATGGAATCCTTCTTCCATCACCAAAATGTAAATCCTGGATTCCAAGTGGATGTGCTTCTATTGGATATTGGACTTCCCGGTCTTTCAGGAATAGAAGGTATACCATTGATCAAGGAAAAAATGTCTGACACCGACATAATCATGTTAACCACCTATGAAGAGGAAGACATGATTCTGAAAGCCATTTGTTCAGGTGCTTGTTCTTATCTTTCTAAGAAGGCAAGTTTGACAGAAATTGTCGACGCTATCAGAGTGGTTGTTCAAGGCGGTTCTTCCATGTCCCCTTCCATAGCTAGGGAGATCGTGCAATACCTAATGGGCGGCAAGTTGCAAAAAACGACTATTCTTACTGAGCGGCAAAAGCAGATTCTTAATGGTTTAGTAGATGGAAAAACTTACAAATCAATAGGTAAAGAGCTATTTATCTCGCCACATACCGTCAAGTGCCATATCAAGAAGCTTTACCAAGTCCTGCAAGTGAATAACAAGGCAGAAGCAATAGCGATGTACCTAAGAGGAGAAATACGCTAGCCTACTGAGCATGGGTAGTAATCTAAAGTGCAGGTAATTTCTAGACACCTATGAAGTAATCCTAGATCCCCATTCAAAGCATCAGCAATTCTACAAAAATTGCCTATTTTACATTACCTCTAAGACGAAGCGGGCCAATAAAGTGAAGACGCTAACTTAAAAAAACACTAAATGAAAAAATCATCCTTTATCCTAATCACCATACTAGCGCTCTTAGGTGCTCATATCCATAGCCAATCTGATCTACACCAGAAATCAAGCCCTAGCGTGGAAAAAGCTGAATATGCGAAAGGTAATATCAATGAAGTTTTATCAGGTGATCTAAGATATCCCATAGAAGCGCTGAGAAATAAGATACAAGGCGATGTGATTTTGTCTTTCATCGTCGATAGCACTGGGCAATTGGACAGCCTTAGGATTGTAAGTTCACCTGCTAAGTCCTTATCTTCTAGTTCAATCTTGGCCTTCGATCAACTCGACAATGATTGGATCCCTTACAAGATAGATGGCATAGCTAGTCGCAAAGTATACTATGTCGTCTTCCGATATAGGCAGTACTCTGACGCACTCCCGCCTGACTATAGGGAAAAAGCCAACAATTTTATCAATAAGCAAAAATATAAGAAGGCATTGAAGACCTTTGATAAGGCTATTGTTGATAATGCCCACAAGCATGATTTCTTTCATCTTCGAGCCCTAGTTAAGCAAAAGCTTGGTGATCAAGCTGGTGCTTCAGAAGACCTACTAGAGGCCAAGAGATTAGAAGAAGAAATCATAGCTGTCCTAGATGTGCAAGCAGTAGCTGTCAGCCGAAAAAAGAGAATAATCAGTAGTTCTGCAAACTTCTAAGGTCGCAATGAACAATATGCTCCAGGGAGATACAGTTCTAAAACTCTCGTACTTTCACGTTTCGAAAGTGCACCTCATCTCCATGATCTTGCAGTAAAATGTGACCGCTGGGTATCCTTCCAAAGTTCTCCCATTTTTCATACTTGCTCTTCTCTACAAGGGCCTTAAAGATTTGGGAGTGCCGATCAAACTCGACTACCTTGATGCCATTCAACCAATGTTCCACCTTTCCATCCCTGACCAATACTCTTGCCCGATTCCACCTTTCCACTCCGTTGAATCTCTTGCTACTACGATTGGCCTCTGACCTATTCTCTGCCCTCATTAAGTC
>CAZMYK010000485.1:0-3902 GCA_964570435.1 uncultured Saprospiraceae bacterium
ATCCATTATGTGGGGCAGACACTGTTATAGGGGGAGTGATATTGATTTCGAGGCCAATGCTAAAGAAGGAATTGCTATTGACTGGCCTATTAGATATAAGGATATTGAACCATGGTATGACTACGTAGAGACATTTGTAGGTGTCAGTGGACAGAAAGAAGGATTGAAGCAAGTGCCTGATGGTAAGTTCTTGAAGCCCTTTGAACTAAATTGTGCTGAGCAATTTATGCGTGAGGCAGTCGCCAAAAAGTATCCAGACAGGATCGTTACACCTGGTCGAGTTGCCAATCTGTCCGAGTATGATCCAGCCAAGCATAAGGGGACACGAGGTCAATGTCAGACCAGGTCTCGTTGTTGGAGGGGGTGCTCTTTTGGGGCCTATTTTAGTAGCTTATCAGCGACAATACCGGTTGCCATGGATACTGGAAATCTAAGTTTACGAGCTGATTCTATCGTTACTGAGATTATTTTTGATCCTAAGACTAGGAAGGCAAGCGGTGTGCGTGTAAAAGATTCTCAGACTGGTGAAGAATTAGAGTTCTTTGCGAGAATCATATTTTGCAATGCAAGTACAATAGGTAGCACAGCAATCTTACTCAATTCTCGATCAGAAGACTTTCCTAATGGATTAGGGAACTCCAGCGGAGAACTAGGCCATAATATTATGGACCACCACTACGGTATGGGGGCTTCTGGATTACTTCCTGGCTTTGAAGATAAATACTATAAGGGTAGAAAACCCGCAGGCTTCTACATTCCTAGATTTAGAAATATTGATGAAGCTTCTAAAAGAAGCGACTACCTTAGAGGATTCGGTTATCAAGGAGGTGCAACTAGGCAGCCTAATCAGCAAGATGGACTTATAGGTGAAGATCTTAAAAAGGAGCTATTTAGTCCTGGTCCTTACCGGATAGGAATGACCTGCTTCGGAGAAATACTACCCTACCACGATAATAAGATGTGGCTTAACCATGATAAAAAAGACAAATTTGGTATGCCGATTATCACCTTCGATGCGCAACTAAGAGAAAACGAAATGATATTGAGGAAGGATGGTGTTCAATGTGCAGAGGAAATGCTGGAAGCTGCTGGATGTAAGGACATTTCATCATACAACTCAGCTACTGCAGTCGGTGCTTGCATCCATGAAATGGGGACTGCTAGAATGGGAAAGGACCCCAAAACTAGCGTTCTAAATAAATGGAACCAGATGCATGAGGTGGATAATGTTTTTATTACCGATGGTTCGTGTATGACGAGCTCAGGAACACAGAATCCTAGTATTACCTACATGGCACTTACTTCTAGGGCAGTAGACTATGCACATAGGCAAGTAGATGCCGGTGTGCTCTAGGATCCTAATAAATTTCAAGTCATCATGGCTTTAAAATATAGGACTGAAAGACTACTTATTCGGGAAGCCAATATGGATGATTCTACCTTTATCTATGACTTGCTGAACAGCCCAACCTGGATAGCACATATCGGCGATCGCAATATACGAAGCTTAGCTGATGCTGAGGTTTACATAAAGGAATCCTTGATTAAAAGCTATCGAGAAAATGACTTCGGACTTTATGTGGTCGAACTCGCAGATTCTAATAGTCCAATTGGCTTGTGTGGACTCTTAAAGAGAGAGCAACTGGATCACGTGGACATTGGATTTGCCATACTTCCGCAATATGCACGACAAGGTTACACCTATGAGGCTGCTTCAAAGATTATGATGGAAAGTGGATTTTCGATCGTACTGGGAATCACATATGAAGGGAATGTCGCATCCCAAGCCATTCTGAGAAAGCTGGGACTGAAGCACATTCGTAACTTTCACTTCGGAGACTACAAGGAAGAATCTATGCTGTTTTCAACATAGTAGATGAACCTTAAAAGATAATCCTAGGATGCAAAATCACCTAAACTTAATTTGCGAGGTCCTTGTAGCACGATTCTATTCTACTAAGCAAGGTGACGAATGAAAGAAATGACTTTCAATGATACCCATCTGATGAAGTTTTCCTGTAAAAGACTCACGGTCATAGAATTGAGCAATTAGACGAGATGAGAAACTGATGGAACTAAGGTCTACTTATGCATATGCCTACTTAGCACAAGATTTCTTAAGGACAGAAAATTGCTACGGCTGTTCTTGTATTCGCCTAGAGCTCACGAATCAAAATATTCCTAAAGTCTATCGGCTGCCCCTCCGCTTGCAGTGCAATGTGTCCTTTTCTTAAAAGGGTCCCATCTTGCTTGTACTTGGGGTCAAATCCTGCGACAACACCACCTCCCACTTGAGGCTTCGTGTATTCCAAGACTTTCTTACCATTGATGATATGTTGCACAAGTGAATCTTCATAGACAATTAGCTCCGCCTTGACCCATTGATCACCATAGTAGGTTTCTGAGCTAGATGGGATACAATGCCGGGGATCCATCTCACCTTTGAAAATAACATCAGTGCCTGGAGAACACATGTTACCTGTGGGGCGATCTTCACCTGGGTTGATGCCTGCAAGAAATTGCATTTCCACTGAGACAGGCCAATTCTGCTCCTTCAGCATTGTTTTGGGATCCTGGCTATGGAACATAATTCCGCTGTTCTTAATAGCATAGGATGGTGTGCCAGGATGGATGTCTCCAATGAATCTGTATTCTAAGATCAGATGAAAACTAGAATAAGATTTATCTGTATAAAGGTGGCCAAATTTGTCATCAAAGTCACCTTCGTACTTGTCATACCTCACCTTTATAATTCCGTCTTCAGCTCTGAAGGTATCCGCGTAGTTGTCACCTGCTTCATAGTGATGAATCTTGCTTGTCCAACCTGCGAGATCATTACCATTAAATAGGTCTACCCATTCATTCACTTCGGTCATCTTAGGTAGTACCTTGCTTCCCGAGCATCCAATTGTCAAAAAAAATGCTATCAAAAAAATTGCCCTCATCATTAATTGATTTTACCTTTGAAAGATAAATAATTTTCATGGTCCTCCTTGTAAAAACCAATGCTGAAAATCAAGATTTTATAAATCTTGTTGCCAAACTGGATGCAGGACTTGCAATCACAGACGGTGACGAGCATGCCTTCTATGACCAATTCAATCAACTCGACGATATCAAATACGTAATCGTCTTGTACAAAGATGAGAAGGCTGTAGGATGTGGAGCGATTAAAAAATATGGGTCTGAAACTATGGAAATCAAAAGAATGTTTGTCCTTGAAGAATGTAGGGGACTGGGCTTAGCTAGCATGATCCTGAAAGCTCTCGAGGTTTGGGCAATGAACCTAGGATTTCTTAGATGCATCCTTGAAACTGGCAGTAGACAGCACGAGGCCATCGGTCTATATCATAAAAGGGAGTACCAGATAATTCCTAATTATGGTCAATACCAAGATGTTCAGAATAGTGTTTGTTTTGAAAAAAAGCTTAAATAATATCAACTTCAAAGAGTTCTGCAAAACTCTTTTTCAACACTTCTTTGACTTCTTCTATGTCAACGGGATGTCCAAGCTCACTTGCAAGGGAGGTGACCGTTTTATCTTCATCATCTATTCCACACGGGATAATATTTCTAAAGTAAGTTAAGTCGGTATTGATATTAAAGGCAAGTCCATGCATGGTGACCCACCTAGAAAGATGCACTCCGATCGCACAGATCTTCCTTCTTGGTAGAATTTCACTGGCAGGAAGCCAAACGCCTGTAAATTCCTTGATCCGCTCAGAAGTAATGCCGTAGTGGTCAAGTGTCCTAATCACCGTTTCCTCTAGAAGACGAACATATTTATGAACATCCGTGAACATTTCATCAAGATCAAAAATAGGATAGGCTACTATCTGACCTGGACCGTGGTAGGTGATGTCTCCTCCCCTATTGATTTTAAAGAACTCAATATCGTTCTG
>CAZMYK010000486.1:0-3892 GCA_964570435.1 uncultured Saprospiraceae bacterium
AGTCTTGTTAGTCCTGGCAATCTTTCTGATCACGACCTGCATAGTGGGCTACTTTTCTTATAAGTATATAGAGACGCCTACCCGAAGGTGGATCAGAAAGCGGTTCTCGAAGTGATGAATTGGCTATTTTTTTTAACTAGAAAAGAGACTGCTTGATGTCGATCTTGCAATTACACAATTTAGTGCCCATTTGGAACCGACGTAGAATTCTTCTAGGCACATTACGTTTATTATCTTGTTTTAGAGTGCTCTTTTATTGAGGGGAATTATATAGTTGGAGTCCTTGCAAGACTTTGCACGTTAATGTAGGACCAAATCTTTGTGGACCTGCAATTGCGACCAGAATGCACTAAGCACTTCCTTATTTGTAATATTTTGCAGATCGATTCGCTTAGGCAATAATCTCAGGACCGTTTTTTGGCTTCATGCGATATTGCTTGCTTTTCGATAACATGGTATGTCATCAACTTGGATATTGTTGAGGTGTAAGTTTGTATCTAGTCCTTTCTTCAAAAAGAATTCAAAATGTTAGCTTACATTCAGCAGAAATAGTCGTTCTTAAAGTGCATACTAAGAATGGTTGGAGAGATGGAATAGCAGTTTTAGCTTATTTGTTGTATCGGATGATCTTAAAATTTCTTAATGATGAAAATATTATTAGCATGCACAGGACTTATTTTTCTCGTGGGATGCAGTAAGGTGAAGCAGAATTGTGAGACCGCACTTACCTATGACGGAGAAATCAGGAGTATCATTGAAACCTCTTGTAATAATGAATCTTGCCACATTGGTGAATTTGGTGGTTGGGAGGTATTAGATGATTTTTCATCATATTCCAAGTTGCTACCATACTTAGAGAGTAACAGTGTTAGCATCCGCATTAATTCTAATGAATCCCCAGGAAAAATGCCACCGAAATCTTGGCCAGAGCGTGAGCTTTCAGAATCCGATTTAAGTAAACTCAATGATTGGATCAGCCGTGGGTTTCCGGAAAATTGCAACAATTAGAAGGCGACGAGGTCTTACATGTGAGTTTTTCTTTTGGCTTCTCCTTAGAAACAATCAGTATTAATGGCACAGATTATTCGTTGTCTATGGTCTTGCTTTCCATTTTTTGATGCTTGTTGTAAGTGGGCACATTCAGAAATAGAAGGTGTCCACAGAACTGGCTTGGTAACACACAAGCACACTTCACCAATGTAGAACTAGTGGTAGCTCAGGCCTTAAGTCAAAGCTTTTCTTCTGCTTATTCTCATCAAAATACAAGTCGATCATATTTTCTTTGCTTTGGATCAATTCAATGTTTTCTATGTCAGAAATTGCCTCTAAACTTTTACTTTTTGGATTAGAATTCAAATCCAAGTGAATTCTAATTTTCGAAACTTTTTCGACACCATTACCATGTTTGTAGAAAGATCTCCAAATCGAATAGGCTTCTGGAATTTTCACTAAACTATCCATATTTTCAAATTGATCGTATTGAATTTCAGGGTAGATCACAAATGTGGAGGGTTCGTCCTTGTTGAGCTTTGAATTCTTAGCTGCGTAAATACTATTACCATTTTCCATCCAATCTTGACGATATTCAATTACTTCAAAAGGTATCTTGTCCTTATTGTACTTATCCATTTGAAGACCCAAGCCAAATGGCGAATACCCACTACTGATATGACTTGATCTCTCTAAGAAGTCTAGACCATCATTCTTTTTAATGTTATGATGGAATTCAGTTGAATCATTAATGAAGATGAATTCTAAATAGGTATTTAAAAAATAGAAAAATCGCCCGCTTGTTCCTTGACCTTGATGGACTAGTGATAAGGAGTCAGGAATTGCTTTGAAACCTAATTCTACCAATTTGTCTTTGGCCATTTTTGGATCGTCCACCCAAATGCTCACATGATCCAAAGACACACTTGAATCGCTTCTTGTATTTGAGCAATTAGATAATAGTAATCCAAAAAATAGTATGATAATGGTCCTCATCTATAATCTTTAACTTGACCGTTTTAGGAGGCCATTCTAAAAACCGTAATATAGACTATCTTTAATAATCTGTGGTGCTACTTTACTTGCTAACTTATCTTTTTTTTATCCTGCCATCAGCAGTACTTAATACTTCATAATAGCTGGTCCTTGAGGGACTAGTCCGCACCTAAGCTATCTATCAAGTCTTCCACGCGTTCTCGTATATCATTACGTGCCTTGTCATAGTCCTTGCTAATGGATGGAGTGCCATTCCATTGTACGGTTGATGCGGTGTTACTAGCAGAAGGAAGCTGACAATCAAAGGTAACAATGGTATGTGCTCCAATAATATCAGCATCAGAAACTTTCTGAGGTCGCCAGTCACTAATTTCGAAGCCATCCTTGCTTAGACCAGAAATAGTGCCTTCTGTCAGTTCCTCATCTGGCTCAGTCCCTTTGAAAACTGCATGAAATTCTAAGTCTTTTTCATCTGCCAACTTATTGAAATAGGCAGCTGCAATGGGACTGCGTGCTGCTCCATGAGTACAGACAAATACAACTTCTTGCTTAGCTATCTTGGACTGACAAGCTGCGATTGAGGAGGAGAATAGAAGTAGAAGTATGAAGTTTCTTAACATGTTGATTGTTTTTTAGGGCTTCCTTTCAATATAGATAGCGAGGCTTCGAGATTCAAGTAATTCTACCATCTGAAACAAAGCCTTGAACATCCCTATCGCTCAAGCAATTCAGCTCAAGGTAGTCAGAATTATTGAGCATATGCCTTCGTCAAGGCTAAAGCAAATTAAAATGCCTACCTGTTCCAAAGAATCCAGAAACTTAAGCCAAAAAACAAACCTCCCACAAAGGCATCCAAGAATACACCATAAAAATCTGTCGTGAAAAAAAGCCATCCAATGAGGACGATAAAACCTGCAAGTGCATAAATTGCAGAACCTAGACTAAACGCTAGCAATGTCCTCTTAGTCCCTTGAATCTTAACATACTTCCTTGGTAGGACAATGAAAAAATAGTAAAAAAGAAGTGAAAACAAGAGGGACCAAAAAGCTATAATTGCAGTATCGCCACCTTGTATCGAGCCGTACTTGTAGATAGACCATAGGGCGTGTGTTGCGAGCATGGCTAACCATGCTATGAGCATGGCCAACAATGACGTAACTAAATAGTTCTTTTCTTTCCTTGTATCATTCATAAGCCAAGATAGGAAGCACCCTCAGTCTAGGAATTTTTCTAGCTCATCCCATAGTCTTTCATAGCCTTTTACTGATTCCCAAAGAATCTTAGAGCCGTGAAAACCCTCTTCGGAGGGCTCAAATTGTGTCACCAGTTTGGTGTCCACATGGCGTAAGACCTCCTTGGTTTCTTCGATTTCTTTCTTTGCAGAGGTAGCAAAGATGGGGACCTTAATAGATCTTAATTGTTCTGCCAAGTTAACTCCCTTGAGATGTTCACCTGGGCTAAAGACCACCAGGGATTTAAGTTGGTCACTGTCAGCACTAATCAGCAAGCTCAAAGCAGCGGAGTAGGAGCTACCAAAGAGTACTACGGGCTGGCCATTGTTCATTTTACAAGCGTAGTTTATACCTGCTTCTACATCCGGCCTAGCATCTAAGTACCCAGTCGCTAAGTTCTGCGCCTTCGCACGGTCCTTAGTTTCATTGGATTCGCCGAATACCTTCATTCCCGAACGCTGATCTATGGCCAGGCAAGAATAGCCCAAGGCATTCAATTTCGGTGCCGTTTCTCGGTATTCCGCTCTATTGCAATGTGATCGATGACAGAGGAGGATCATTCCCTTGCTAGAAGCCACTTCATAAAGATCAGCTGTCATCATCAATCCATCCTTTGACGGAAATTCAATTTTTTTCATTTGCTTACATTTATTGGACACTTGAACTTGGGCTTC
>CAZMYK010000487.1:0-3882 GCA_964570435.1 uncultured Saprospiraceae bacterium
AAGGTTGATTCTGTGATGAAATGATGACAACGCACGGATTCAAAAGGCTCAGAGATGCCGTCGTTTTCAAGTTTGTAATCTCCAGAGACCACCCAGATTTCTCCTTTGTATTCTAATCTAATTTGTGCAGAACCAATGATGTGTCCTGCAGGATGAAATGAGAATCGAACACCATTCACCATTAAAGTCTCTCCAAAGGCCAAAGAATCCACATTTTGAGTCTTAAGTCTGTGCTTGATAATTTCCCTGGAAGAATCAACACACACATATCTAGATGAGCCAGGTCTAGCATGATCTGCATGCGCGTGCGTTACGAAGGCTTTTTTCACAGGTCGCCAAGGATCAATGTAGACGTCAGCAATCTCGCAGTAGATACCTTTATCATTTTGTTCTAAAAGTCTGGGCATAACATCGAATATACAGAAGTCTACTAATTAACACTTTGTACTAGCTATTGTTCCAAGCAGGATTGTCTACAGAGATGACTATTTACCCTACCTATCTAGCACTCAAGGCATACACAGCAAAAGTTCCTAACCAATGCGTTCCTTCATAATGCTCACTTGCAATATTAGGTAGTGTTGCCTCTAAGTGTTTGTTGGCAGCTTGAACTAGTTGGTCTCTTAATTTGTCGTTAAAAGAAGTAGTGGCGATTCCAAAAAAACAACTTGCCCTGCTTAAGTTCAGGCCATCAAGGTGTACAATTTTAGGATCAGATCTATCAGAGACATCTGCTGGATTCATTAGACTTTTAAGTTCCTTCTTAGGAAGGAAGTCTTCGAACCACTTGTTGAAAGATCTGGGATCGAGGACCCGCCTCATTAAGTTGGCCTCTTCAAGACAGGCAGACAGGAAGTCTTCCCCAGAAGGCTCCCATGATGCTGGGCAAGCTTCATCATCAAGGTAGTACTTAAGTGCAGCCTTCCTAATATACCACTCAAGTTCCTCTTGTCCTGTGGTTATTGCATAGTCGAATGCGAAGCTTAGACCAAAGGCAGTATTTGGGTGTACACCAGTACGAACAGGGTAGGTCTGAATTAACAAGAACTCTTCATACTTTTCCTTGATGACCTCTACCAAGGGTAGAACGTTAGCATACCACCTCTTTGCATTAGGATCATCCCACTTATAAAGCTCTTCAGCTAGTTTCATGAACCAAGACCAACCGTACATCCGCTCCCAGGACTTGCTTTCTTGAAGAATGTAGTCGACCTCAGATCTGATATTTTCCTCTGTTAGACTAGTGTTCAATTTATCGATAATGATATCACGAGAAGACAAGTCCGGAAACTTCCTTACGAGATGCACCAACATCCAATGACCATGGACTGAAGAGTGCCAATCTAGGCAGCCATAGAAGGCAGGGTGCAAGCTCTTCGGGCTCTGAAGCATCGAAGAGTCCTTTAGCATCTGGTTAAGTTTGTTAGGATATTCTTGATGAATACAATTAATAGCAAGTTCTGCTAGAAATTCTGCGCCTTCAGTAGTTAGCCCCAAGCTACCATCGTTCTGAGTACTAAGGTATTGGTCCTGCTGCGCATTTAACCCAAGGGTGGCAAACATGAAAGTTAAAATTAAAAGCGCTCTCATTCTTTAAATAGTTCTTAGTTTTAAGCCGATGAAACGGAATTTCACGGCTAATATCCTTTTTTTAATCGGGATTAATATCCTAATCAAGCCATTTTACACTTTAGCCATTGATACATCCATCCAGAATATTGTAGGTCCCGAGGCTTATGGTCTTTTTTTTGCCCTATTTAACTTTGTCTATATCCAACAAATTTTTGCTGATCTAGGAATTCAGAACTTTAATAATAGAGATATTTCGCAGAATCCAGAGAAGCTAGAAACGATCTTCCCTAAGGTACTTGGTGCTAAAGTACTATTCACCTTGTTTTTTATTTGTGTGACGCTACTTACAGCTTGGTTCTTCGGTTACCTGCAATACTTTGATAAGATTTTGGTCTACATTATTGCTAGCCAAGCTTCATTGTCAATGTTGCTATATCTTAGAACGAATATTTCTGGATCAGCAAGGTATTTCACGGATAGTCTGTTTTCTGTGCTGGATAAGCTAATCTTGATCTTATGGATGTCTTACGTGATCTGGGGAAATCCTGGAGTCGTGGATATCAGCATCTCCTATTTTGTTAAGGTTCAATTCTTTAGCATATTTATCGCTCTCATCCTCATCCTTTTGTTTACGCATAAAAATCTTAGTCGTCTTCGACTGGAAATTGATGCTCCATTTATAAGGAAATTACTACTTGAATCTCTTCCCTATGCAAGTCTAGTTCTGATGATGGCAGGTTACTCCAAACTAGATGGCATTATGCTAGAACAACTGATAGATGATAATGCCCTAACTGCTGGTGAGTATGGAAGGTCATTCAGGCTATATGATACACTAAATAACTTTACCTTTCTTTTTGCGGTACTTCTTTTACCTATGTTTTCAAGGATGTTAAAGAGGGAAGAAGATGTTAATGATGTCGTTATCTGGGCATTCCGAATTCTAGGATTGGGAAGTGTTTTCGCAATTGTTACAGCATATTTCCAAGGAAAAGAAATTCTAGCTTTCTTCTATCATACTGAAGGAGGTGAGAACTATATGACCCTTGTACTACTACTTGTGGCAGGTTTGGCCCTAAGTCTTAACTACATATATGGAACCCTACTTACGGCAAATGGAAGCATTAGGATATTAAATAAGATAGCGATCTTTGGATTGGCAATCAACTTGATATTGAATTACTTAGTAATACCAAAATACGGTCAAGAGGGTGCAGCATTTACAACAGTAGTAACACAGTTTACAGTACTAATACTTCAAGTTTACTATTGCTACAAGGACTTTAAGCTAACAGGTCTTTTTCCATCAGCACTTCGTATACTAGTCATAGCTTTAATTTCTAGTGGTGTATATTTTACGCTAGAGACTCTTCCCTCCATGCACTTCTTACTAAAGATTGCCTTAGTTGGAATACTTTGCCTTATTCTAGCGTTCCTTATTAGGTTAATTAGGCTGGCTGACTTGAAGGTGGTCTGATTTATGTACAGTTTTTATACATTTGCGGAACAACTCGAATAAATGGACAGCAAGGATAGTTTAATGTCACTTCTTAAGACATTCAAAAAGTGGTTCAAGGCCATTTTTATAGTGTGCACAATAGCGGTGGTAGGAGCAGTGGCTATATCTTTAAGTTTAGACAATTACTACAAGGCAACAAGTATTTTCTACGCTGCAAGTTCAGATCTTGCGAAACCTGCACCCATAGGGGGAATGGAAATCGACATAGAATATTACGGGAGGGATGAGGATATTGACAGGCTACTATCAATTGCTAATTCTGGAGAAGTTGCAGGTCGACTTATCGAAGAATTCCAGCTTGCCGAGCATTATGAAATCAAGGCTGAGACCCAGAAGGGCAAATACAAGGTCTTGGAGCGATTTAATAAGCTCTTTACAGCACAAAAAAACAAGTACGATGCCATTGAAATTTCAATGGAAGATGTGGAGCCTGAGCTGGCTAAGAAGATTGCGAATAAGGCACGAGATCTGATCAATGAAATAGCCCAAAGAACAGTTAAGAACAGTCAACAATTACAAATAGACAAGTATTCGAGCAACATTTCACGGAAGACATCAGACTTAGATTCACTTACTAGCAAAATCGAGAAAGTGAAAGAGAAGTATGAAATTTTTGATTCTGGAAACCAAGGGGAAGCCCTTACGCAAGCCTTGGCTGATGCTACTACTACATCGCAGATTAAGGTGATAGAAGGGAAAATAGCAGAATTTGCCAAGGGAGTTTCGAAGGTAGTGGTGCTAGAGCAAGAGCAAAGAGAATTCGGAAAGCAACTAAGTCTGGACAAGGAAAG
>CAZMYK010000488.1:0-3870 GCA_964570435.1 uncultured Saprospiraceae bacterium
TTGATGAATAAGGGCCATTGACTCAACCCTATTTTGCCCCTCATTTAGTGCCGATACCGCAGTTTCATCTTTGACATACTTTGATTGCAGGCTAAGTAAACTAGAAATGACCTGTAAGTTGTTTTTAACGCGATGATGAATTTCCTTAAGTAGGGTTTCTTTTTCACTCAATATTTCAGAGAGTTTTCGATTGCTTCTTCTTAGTCTGCGATACAAGAGGTAGATAAAACTCGCTAAGCACGCAACAATAATACCAGCCCCTGCACTAAATTGTAACCACCTGTTCTTAGAGGCGATTTGAGATTCTTGCATTTCCAATTGCAGTTCTTTTTTTCCATTCTCGTACTTCGTTTCTAACTCATTTGCTTGAGCAATTACTTGTTGATCTTTAAAACTATCTAACTGAATGACATACTTGCCCATGTAGTCCAAAGCCAACTCGTGTTGACCCGTCTCCTTGTAAGCCTGCGACAAGCCACGCAGGGCATCAAGCTTATTTTCAAATATCACATCATCCGAGTTTTCTACAGCTTTTCGAAAGGCTGCAACTGCTGAAGGAGCATCTTTTATGGCTAGATATTGGTGTCCAAGCTGTCTATTAGTTCTAGAGACAAGGTGACTCCTACCATTCATGATGTGGTAGGGTAAATATTTGTTCAACTTATCAATCTTTTCTTGCGGTGTTTCTCCTCTAACACTCATGAATGCATGTGCAGGAACCCTAGAAAGAAGTTCACTATTCTCTTGGTAAAAGACATAAAACTTGTCTTCATACAAACTAGCCTTCTCATACATCCCAGCAAGCTCGTAAGACTCTTGGATATTAAAAATGGCAAAGCCCAAATCCATTCGAACTTGCTTTTCTGAAACTAAGTCGTACCATTTCTGGCAGTAGTAGTCCATTCTTTCATAATTCCTGATTTCCAAGTAGGAATCTGCAAGGGTCCTATAGTTGTTTCTATTGTAGTAGGGATCATACTCATGAATTTCATCGATTGACTTAAGTCCTTGTTCTATTGCCATAGAATAATTCCCACGATCTAAATAGGCAGTCGCGATAAACCTTCTATTTCTTAGAAATGTGCCTCGCAGGTCATGCCGCTCTATTACACCCTGAGCGTCCAACAAGTAGCCTAACAACATATCCCTCTGCTGCAGATCAAACAATAGGTATCCACCGTCCATCCAAACATAAGCCATCGCCATGCTATCTCCTGACTCTCTAGCCTTTTTATCCCAACTTTTCACAAATTTTAAGATAGCAGTTGAATCTGCATAAGTGTGCTTCTTCCTTTCGCCATCGAAATGCTTGAACTCTGATGAGTTGTAATATTCCTGTGCTGACAACTGAGAAGACCAAAACATCGCAAGCAAAAGTAGCGCCAGAAGACTTGAATATCCTAAATTTTGAATCATATCCTTTTGTTCAATTTTATGGCTAATTCGGAACACCTACAACTTAAGATAGTGATATTCTGGGAGCCACTATTAATTGGGGATAAAAGTAGGTCAGAATCACTTCTACTTTCTACTACTTTGGTGTGATATTTATATTAAAGAGGACAAATAAAAAGAGGACAACTTGGTTGTCCTCTCTGGGCCTTTATTCTCTACGGGCGTTTGAAAATAAAGCGTTCTAACTTTCAATTGGTTTCTTGGCGATATGCCAAAAAAGTCTCTCTAAGCATTCATGTGGTGTGGTGAAAAACTTGAAACTATCTTCCTTTGGTTGCACAAGGCATCTGTAAGGTAAAGTCTTTGGAGCTATTATATTGTTGACTTTAGTGAGTGGTATTACTGTCTTAGTAAATGGCTCATATAAACTAACCACTGGAAATATCTATCACTTAAGTTCCAAAGGACTGTAAGTAGGTTCTTCTTGTCCTACTTGATTCTTCGCAAGATGAATATGATGCAATCTTCCCACGAAAGAGTCCTATATCTTCATATGATGAATAAATAGTACAATAAGCTCTAATATTTGCTAGCGAGGATATACAGTTACCACTTAGAAAAGTGAGGGCCTTCCAGATCAATATCAATCGCAAACCTACTTCTGTTCGCGCCTCAGATTTTCTACTTCCTTTTTTAGTATCTCAATTTCATCGGCTTGCTTTTCTACCATTGAATAGAGGGCCTTAATTGCTTCAACGAAGACGGGATCATAGTCTCCGTAAGCTGTCATCAGATAGCCTTGGTGATCTCTTGTCACTTTTTCTGGCCAAACTTTTTCTAGGTCTTGAGCAATGAAGCCGATTTGCTTCTCCCTGGGTCTTTCGAATTGCGTAACGTTGTCATCCCATAAGTATTGAACTCCACGCATCTGTCGAACTTTTTCTAGCATTGCCTTACTATCTAAGGATCGAATGTCTTTCTTTAATCTAGCATCTGAGTTTGCTAACCACGAACCAGCTGTAGGCTTAGAAGCATTGTTGTTGAGAACACTGAAATTTCCGTTAAAAAAATTCTGAACACCTATATTGTTAGTGTTGCCATTGAATTCGAACCAGGCCTTACCTGCTCCATCTATGGCGAACCCATAGAAAGGAAAAGAGTTACTTGCTCCCCTGGTTTCTACATACATTCCGCCATATTCATTTGGCCCAACATCTCTCGAAACCCCAAAAACCTCTTGCGATGAGATACTTGAATTTCGATTGATAAATACCTTTTTGTTGTCAAATTCACCATAAATTAGTGGTCTCGTGGCGCCAGCATTATGAATCTTCAACCTATTGCTTTCGTTCGCTAAGGAATAGACATTGTGACCGATGAATACGTTTCCTGAGCCTTGATTGACTTGACCTGCACCAAATCCCAAGTAGACATTGTCATTCCCAGAGGTGTTTACTTGGCCAGCATAATTACCAACAAATAGATTACGCACCCCAGTATTCTGCAAACCATTAAACACACCTAAAAATAGATTAGAACCATTATTAGCACCATCGTTTAAGTCATCGATCTTTTCACTTATGGTCTGCAAATTTCCATCTTTGTATAGATCACCACTGAAATTAAAGTCCCCATTCACATCAAGTGTATGGTTAGGAGCAGCCGTACCAATACCCACCTTATCTTCTTTGACAATTAGCTGATTAAGATCACCGGGTGTAATTTTTATCAGCCATTGATCTCCAAAAGTATGGCCTGTCAAAGACTCGAAACCAATAGAAAGACCTCCTCCAAGTACAATTCCCGAATTCGACATCGAGAGATCATTATGAATGAGGTCTTCAAAGAAAAAGATATCTATCAAATTAGGATTTGGCCCTGCGTTATCAACTACTATAGTATAATCTAGGTCAATGTTCACTTCTATTTCAGGATCAAAACTAACTACGAGATCATCTAAACCAATACCGGTGAAAACAGGTCCACTCAGCTGATTGAGATTCGTCACATGAAATTCTCCTTGTGGAGTTGTTGTTCCAATGCCTACATTTTGGCCAGTCAAAATTAACATCGAAGAAAGGACAAGTAAAAAAGCTACTGAAATACGGATATGAACCATGCTGCTAGACTATTAGTGATTAAACAAATTCGAAATTTTTGATCAAGTGCAAGTGCTAAATGTTCACCTCTTGAGGATTTAGGACACATTGGCTAGCTGTATGCCTTAAACAGCAAGTCCTTTATCTAGAAGCTAGTACTGTCAGGATATTGATTGACTGATATATCTTTTAGCCACTATTGGATACAGTTTGTACCTACGGCACAATGGCCAGTATTCATTAACTGGCCACCTATAGCAAGTCCCTAACGGGACAAAATGGCCATGCGATACCTGTGAGTGATATTTGCAGATATATCCTACCGATCGTGCCTCTAGATACTCCCAACATACCAACTCGTGCCGTTAGGTACGAC
>CAZMYK010000489.1:0-3867 GCA_964570435.1 uncultured Saprospiraceae bacterium
GTTTTAGGATTTATACCTAGTTTCGCATTCTTGGCAGCCCTCCAGGTTTGTACCATCCTGTTAACCCCACCATCATCCAATTCACTTAGTCTCTTTAGCAAATTTGAACCCTGATCATCCAAGAGATCAGACATCAATTTTTGAACACTTTCCGCCTCAAGATTTTCAAAACCGTTGGCAAGCTTTACCAGACTTTCTAAATCATCATCTAACTTTTTAAATAATGATCTCACAAGATCTTCTCCAATGCCAAAGTTAGAAAATTTAGGATAAACATCGATTAAAATATCAGGAGCAAGCCTAAGAACATGGACGATGTCATTTTTGGCAACCAAAGTGACCGTTTCCTCAATACCTTCATCAAATTTGGCTGTGATTGTCCCTACAACTTCAAACTCAGCTGGAATTTCATCTACTTTAGATACTTGACTTAGCAGCAAGAAATCGTCATCTATATCTACTTTTCCAAGTTTAAGCACAAGACCTTCTGAAACAATATTAAGTTCATCAATATTTTTGACGGCAAAAGCAAAGCTTCCATCGAGCGAACTCTTTATTGTGGCCAAAAGTGTTTTCTCTGTTTCAATCAGATGCCTTAAGACACTATTTAAGAAATTGATCCCTTTTTCATCTGTTACTCTAATGATGCCAAGCATTCTTCTACATTCTTCCGCAGCCATCACCACGTTGAACCTCGCAGCTTGCAAGACAGAAATAGAGTTGGAGCCTACCGCTTTGACAAATTTTGCTCCTGAAGTAACTAAGAATTTCGCTCCG
This sequence comes from uncultured Saprospiraceae bacterium, assembly GCA_964570435.1. GTDB lineage: Bacteria > Bacteroidota > Bacteroidia > Chitinophagales > Saprospiraceae > Portibacter. Next base: position 778 of record CAZMYK010000489.1, read on the forward strand.
CCGTCAACCAATGTTTTGGAAATCAAGGCCCCGCCTGCAGTTAGGGCAATATTGTCCCAAGTTTCAAGAAAAGCTTCTCCGTCTGTACCATATTCAGCAATCAAAGCATCCTTGTTGCATATAATTGTCAGATCTGCAACCTCAAAGGCCAACTCAATCCATGGGAGGACTCCACCTGTAGCTCCTGCTGAATATGCGGTTATTACTACTGCAATTGCTTGAACTGCAATCCGGATCGCGTCCATTGATTGACTGAATATGGCATCCTGGCTCAGTTTATATGCATCAAGTACACTAACAAGTGCAATTTGACCTTCAGCAATACCACCTTCAAAATTAGTGATGTACTTGATTCTTATAAAGTCATCAAAATTGACAAACTTATAGTCTTGAGTTACCGGATCAATGACATAAAATTGATTTGTTGACTCATCATAGTCGACGAAACGATTGGTTGTGATATCACTTCTCCAAAAGAAGCAGTTTAAGTCATAGGTTGACAATCCATTCTGATCAAGAGAATATTGACAAAAGATCGGTTCATCCTCATTGGGATGTAATGTCCTCGTCCATTGGTTTGCAATTGAATAAAATTTGTCCTCACTACCACCAGATAGGTACCTCATTCCATTTCCAAGTAGCTTTAAGTCCTGAAGTTTATCTAGTACTTTTGATTTATCCTCAATACCAATTGTGGTCTCCAAAAGGGCAAAAAACAACTCTTCATTGTCGATACGGTCATCGAAGATTGTCCGAAGAATATGAATTCGGGTTTCCAACGATAAGTTCCTGAATAGACAAGTTGCATTGTTTTCCATAAACTCTGAATTCAGGTAGGTCTCAAGTTGATCATTGTTGTCTATTTCCTGAATATTGGTGTTTAGGAGTTGAAGTTTCGATTCACCTAAGTCTTTGTAGGTCTCATAAGTAGTAATAGCACTTGTAATTAGCGTTTGGATTTCCACTGAAGTTGGCACTGTCGCAATTTCTTCAAACTTGAATGGGACATTGAAGTTGTCCTCCACTCCATCGCTCGTACAATCATTATAAATAGTTGGGTACCTAGAAATATGAAATGCATTTATTATGTAGAACGGCGCTAAGACATTGCTGCAACTTGTCTCACTTGTTCTAAAACTCAGGTACTCTTTGGCCTCTTCCGTGACACTGACAAAGGCTGGTAATACTTTGCCTTGTTGGTTGAAGTGATTAATGACGAGGTCATCTTCGAGCAGTCTCGCCATTGGCATTAAGTTGACATCAGAATCAGGAATGATGGATTGCATGGCAGTAAAAACAAACTTGCTGTCTTCGTAACATAGAAAGCCAGCAACTCCTTTGTTTGATTCTAGATCAAGTCCATCTTCAAAAATTTTGTCATCTAAATCTGCCTTGACATTGGACCCTGCATCCACATAGTATCTTTTTTCTTGGTATACAAAGAATGTCAAGGTGCCGAGCGGTATGAAAATAGTGGAATCGGAGACATAGGTTTCTCCTGTAGCAAATGTAACGGAAGTCAACCCTTCCTTTGGAATCGAGATTGGTCTACCAGAGGGTAACACAAAGGTCAAGCACTGTTTGTCCTGATTGCCAAATTCCAAAAACAATTCTTCTATATTGACTACAGTCGCATACTGCTGATCCTCCCCATCCGTAAACCAGGCCTTGAGTGGTTTGCGATTGTGCATTCGAACCCACTGGAAGAAGTTAAGTTGACTTCCGCCCCCATAGTCCATCAGATTGTCAGAATTTTCATCCTGAGTGTTCACTTCTTCAAAGTAGTGCTCAAGCGTCAAAGCACCATGGCCTAACTCATGGGCAACTCTAGTTGCTAGGGCATTCATGGAAACCTCATTGGTATATTCTATGAAGCCAGCATTGAAGCCGATAGGCATGTAGCCCACCACATTGTCCTTCAAATTGGGATGAAGGAAGAGGTACATTTGATTCCTATCCTGGCCAAAATCATCTCGATGCTTTTGCAGGATCCCCTTCATGTCTTCTTTGTACTGCCTAATCGTATATTTGTCAGCACTTATTTCCTCCACCTCAGAGGTCACATTCTCATCCGTCATGAGATTAACCTTGACACCGAAGACACCTTGGCCCAGAATCTTATTCAAACCTTGCTCAAGTTCTTCTGCATTGATTTCCGCTCCCGTCCCATTGACTGGAATTAGATTGACAGCGAGCTCAGTAAATTGAAAAACCTGGAGACTGAAGACACCCATGCACTCTTCGCCATACATCACATAGATGTTCTGATCCTTATCGAGGCCAGGTACTTTAATTTCAATGGTATTAGAGTTGCCTGATTTTACCTCATGTTCAAGTACGAAACCATCTTTTGTTATTACCTGGACTGAATCCCAATCTGCAGAAGACCATCCACCCTGGGACACACTTAGGATTGCATCAATTCTGTCACGTCCCTCATAGGCTGCCGCCTTATGCGGTATGGCCTGCCCCTTGAAAGTTTGATAGCTTGCTAGGTAGTTGTCATCAATGGGATCGAATCCATATAAATAATCGTCTTGAGTCTCGAAGACCACTTGGTAGTCAGAGCTGATCTTATTTGGATTGGGTGCCTCCTGCTGAGGCAAGACCATTCCTGCAATTGCGAGAAAATTACCCTTGTCAGATTCTATATAGATGGGCATTTCATAGGTGGTGTTATCCGGATCGACAACAACAACTCCATTTTGAATGTATGCAGTATCGAGGTTAGGGATTTCTATCTTTGGAAATTGGGGTTCCGCACCTGTATTGAAAGATGCTAATATGCTATCTATGTTGAATATGAATGAGCCCTCGGGATCCCAAGTAGTCTGAACGAATCCATCCACCATCCTATATTCACTATTTACAAATATGTCCGTAAATTCAACTTCGACGGCAGCTCCGAAAAGCCCAGAAAAGAAGGCTCCTTTTCCAGAGAATCTCCCATTGCTGCCGGAGACTTCTCTAATTGCTACCCTGTAATCCGCAGCCATAATGGTGTCTTCGACGAAGAGTTCTTGGAGGGGTTCTTCATTTTCAAGGTCAACAGGCAGCAGGGGCAGTCCGCATTCATATTCACGTGCAGGG